>JAZRRK010000013.1:0-25352 GCA_045650705.1 Clostridia bacterium | reverse complement strand
TAAACGTTGCCTTGACAGCAGTTCTGTACAAGAACTGGGTTGATAAGCAACTACATAAATAAAAAAAGCTCACATCTGTAACTTTGGCGAGTTAGGTGTGAGTTTTTACAACTAATTTCGGCAAAACCACGTTTGTGGATTTGTCATTTCCTATATTTATTATACACAGATAATTAAGAAATGTCAAATAAATTTTCTGTAGTATTATATATTTTTTGTTATTACTAAAAAATATAACTTAATTAAATGAAAAAGAGACTTAATAGAGTAGGTTTTTATTAAGTCTCTTATAAATTAAAGATTATCTAATTCAAGCTCTTTTCCACAGAGACAACGGGCTGATATAGCTGTACCAATGGAAGTAGGAGTAAAAATTACTGAAATCTCTCCTCCACAACAAGACCGACTAGGTCTATCTCCATGCCTGCAGCTACATTCATGAGTATTTGCCCATTTTTCTATGGTTTCATACTCTTCATCTGTCAAGCAGAAATTTTTCTGTGTAAACATACACATACCTCCTAGAAAAAATATTTGCTAAGATTATTAAAAGCAATGCCTACTCTCATTGAATTTACAATATTTTATCATATTCACATAAAAAAGTAAATTGTTCCAATGTATTTTTAAACTTTCATTTAATTACAAATTATCTTTCCAGCTTGTAAATTACCTAAATGTTTTTCTTTAGAGAAGAACTTATTTCTAAATCTTTGCCAAATATAATATAGGACTTTGCTCTGACATAAGTCCTAACCCCCTATGAGTTATGACATACTATCATAACTCGGGGGATACATGAAGCAATACACACTAACATAGCATATGATTTTTTTGCAAACAAAAAAATCAACCATTTTACTGATTGATTTTTGTATCTGTAGTTCGAACAGATTCATTATTGGTGCAGATGGCCACTAATCAGTTATTTGAGCCTATTTTAGAATATTTTCATGTAGCTAAAATTATTGAAAAATAGGCATTCTCTATTTTTGCCTATTTCTTAATATTTCAAAATATTTTTGCTATTGCATTAGTTATTGCATTAATTTTCCAAAAATGTTTTAAGGGGATTCCAGACGGAATCCCCTTTGCCTACTTAACAAGATTCGCTAACTTCATTTAACGGAACAAGTGTAATAGGTCCTTCATAATGACCTTTTTCGCACGCATCCAAAACCTGCTCAAAGAATTCATCAGAAGAATTTAACTTTTGTACCGAAACTGCGATAAATCCAGGCATAGAAAGTCCATTCCAATCAGCTTTGATTGTTGCTTCTTCTCCTTTAGAGATTTGAGAGAAAGCAAAATCGTAGCTTTCATTTCCTGGTTTCATTTGATAACCTGAGTCATCCCAGACTGACCAGTTTGCCCAAATAAGCAGACCGAGTTGGTCTTTTTCTTGAGCTTCTTTCAAAGTGTCCCGAAGTAATTTGTCTGTCATAGTAGTTCCTCCTTATAATTTGCTAGGCAATAACGTATTTAAAATACACCACTATTATATCACTTTTCAGTCTTAAAATCAACATTATGTCTACAATTCAAACAAACATTATTTTACAATAAAATTTCCAGTAAAAATTGCTCAAAATTTCCAGTAAAATTTTGTAAAAAAATTCTTTTTATAATATTAATTTTTTATCAAATTTTAATGATTTTTTTGTTGTTTTTTTATAAAAAAATTTTGCTATTGCATTAGTATTGCATTAATTTAGGGTATAAGAAAACAAAAAAGCCTTGATATATCAAGGCTTTTTCGTTTAACGATTGTGGTGCAGATGAGCAAATTCTTTTTGCCCTCTATCCCTGTAATACAAATAGATACCAAGTTTCATAGTTTCATCCCGACATTGTCGGGAATATATTTTTCTATCAAATTATCTATTATTATCTTATTCTTTTTTCGCATAATTTTCAAATTCTTTATCATATTTTTCATTCATCTTTTGCATATATTCTGTATATTTATACATTTGATTTTTTTGATGATAATCAAATATATCTCCATAAATATTAATTGTAGTTTGTATATTTGCATGTCCTAATATTTTTTGTAATGTTGCTAAATCCATTCCTGCTTCAATACATCTAGTTGCAAAGGTATGTCTTAACATATGAACATGAACATCACTTGTTTTTTCATTTACATAGTGAATTCCTTTTGTTTTAGAATTTTTCTTATGTTTAACAACAATAACTTTTATACCAGCATTTTTACATATTCTTTTAAATCCACCATTTACTTGACTATTTTCATAAAGCTTGCCATCTTTACGAAGAAATATCATATTTTTCTTGTTTGGTTTCATTTCATTAATTGCTCTTTCAATTACTTCTTTAGATTTTTTATCTAAATGCAGACTTCTTTTAGCATTTTTAGTTTTTGGAACACTTCCTACAATTGTTTTACCAGCTTTATTTTTAGTTAATGTTTTAGTAACTCTAATTGTTCCATAATCTTGGTCAAAATTAATATCATCTGTTGTAAGAGCTAATACTTCGCCAATTCTCATTCCTGTATATAATGCTAATAGCAGCATATTGTTATACTGAGATTGGTGAGATTTCATATATTGAACTAATATATATTCTTCTTTCATCGTAAAAGCAACAACATCTTTATCTTCTTTATAACTTTTAGGCTTTTCTATTGGATCAAGGTTAAAGTCAAGTGCTGTTTCTGCATTAATAAGCTTCTTTTTAAATGCCAACTCAAATGCTTTTGTTACAACACTGTATTCTTTTGAAATGGTAGAATTAGCTTTATGTCTTTCTGCTTGTAAAAACCTTTCAATTTCATTTCTAGTTACATTCTGAATAGGTTTCAACATAAAATTGTATGCACTACAAGCTTTAATTGTTTGCATATTTCTGTTGTATCCAGAGCCACGAGTACTAGAAACATTATATTTGTTTTCTTCAATTTCTTTAGCAAGTTCTAATATTGAAAGTTCATTAGGTCTATAAATTGTTTCTTTAATTCCTTCTTCTTTATTTTTGGTATATTGATTTTTTAACTTTTCTAAAACAACTTCTTTTGTTTTACCAGAGAAAGACTGTCTAATGGCTTTTCCTGTATTTGCATTTGTTCCAAGTTTTAATAATCTTCCTTCATATTCATCATAGAAATGGAATTTATCACAACAATCTGCATTAGTACAATTCTTGCATTTATTGCATCTTTCCATTGTTTCTTTATTTCTACGGTTTAAACATAAATTTTTATGATTACAATTTTCACATATAGGACATATATTTTTCTTTGGATTTTTTATAAATTTCTTTCGTTTTCTTATAGTAATTACATAGTCGATTCCTTCGACAAATTCTTTTTTCTTTCTCATTTTATACTCCCTTCATAATGATTTTTTAAAGGGAATGTCTTGCAAGTAATTACTTACTTGTGCTATAATATTTTTGAGATATACATAGGAAGACATTCCCGTGTACTTACTAGAGGTTTAGAAGTGCCATTTCTAAATCTCTTTTGCTTTTTATGAGATAATATGTCTAGAACTCATAAACTTTGCTAAAGCATTTGCTTCAATTCCAAAACCTCTGCCATATTTCTGTGCTGGAAAATCAGCTCTGTGAAATAATTCTAAACATTTAACTCTACCAATATGAAACATTTTGCAAATATCTTTTGTTGTATAAATAATTGGCATTGGTTTTTCATTAGTTCTTGTTTCGTGCATAGGCAATTCCTCCTTTCATTTAATTTCCTTTGTAAAGTTACCATCTATTGACATTATTTTGAAAAAAATATATAATATAAATATAGAGTTTAAAAGCAATCTGTATCATAAACTCTTATATATGTAAAGTAAAATATGTTGTCTTGATATAGTTTAGTAACTTAACTATGTCAATTTTATAATATATTATATGAAAAGTCAACTAGTTTTCTAAAATTTTATAAAATTTTTTATGAGGTGTGAAATGATTAGAGAAGAAAAGATTGAATTTACTGCAAAATGGTGCAAATATGATAAGTACATAATTAAAAAAAAGGATGATAAATATTACATATTACCAGATAAAAATGCAAAAGCAAGTACATATGATCCATTTGAAGTAAAAAATCAAATGTTAAAAGATTTATTAGTAATTGGAAAAGAATCAATTGGAAATGAGATGTTTAAATTAGGAAATAAAGAAGTATCTATCGAAGCTCAAAGTAAAATGGAAAAGTTTCAAAATTTAGTTCTTGAATTTGTTAGTAATTATGGATTACTTGGTAATTTTAGATATTTACCAGAAAACTATGAATTTATGGATAATGGAGAAATTCCTGTTAATTTGGGATATAATACTTCTATAAGTGCATTAGAATTTGAAAAGAAATATTTTTGGAAAGATTCAAAAATAGATTGGGCAGAAACAATGAAATCAGATGATTATCATAGAAATACAGGACTTGATAGTAATTTTAAACAAACTGAAGGAAATAGACTTGATGATATAGTATTCTCAAAGAATTATGCTGAAACAATTGCCGAGATTATTGATTTTGCTACAATTATTTATAATAGAAAACTTTTAATCTGTGCTTACCTTTATGATGATGTATCAGAAGATATAAAACAAGTATATCAAGAAAGTATTAGTGGAAATAGCTTAAAGAAGCCTAATATTTCATATAGTGCTGAAAACGGGCAAATAAAATTTAAATGGAATTTTATGTCTTTAAGTGAAATAATTGAAACTATATTACTTTTAAATGAAACATCTGGAAGAACAGAAGTTAAACTATGTAAGCATTGTGGTAAACCTTTTGTTGCTGAAAATATTAAATCTGAATATGATACTATCCAATGTAGAAATAGAGAAAATTTAGATAAAAGCAGACAAAAGAAAAATAACTATATTAAGTAAATTAAAATTATTGGGAGGTTAAAGATGGAAAACAATTATCCACCATATACTATTACTGATAAAATGTTAAACTATGCAACAGACATTATGAAAAAAATTGGAGAAGCAAATTATTTTGAAAGTTTAAATAGATATCCTGAATTAAGAAGAAAATCAAGAATAAAATCTATTCATTCTTCTCTTGCAATTGAAAATAATCAATTATCATTATTTCAAGTAGAAGATGTTATAAATGGAAAACCAGTAATGGGAGAACAAAAAGATATTCAAGAAGTAAAAAATGCTTATGAAGCATATGAACAAATTGATAAAGTAAATCCTTATTCTGTAGAAGATTTGAAGAAAATACACGGAATATTAACTTTTTTAATTGAAAAAGACGCAGGAAAATTTAGAAATCACGGCGAAGGTGTTTATGATGGAGATGTATGTATCTTTACTTGTCCTCCACATAAATTAGTTCCTGATTTAATGGACAACTTATTTAATTGGATGAATGAAGTTAAAGATACAATAAGTCCACTTATTTTGTCTTGTATATTCCATTATGAATTTGTATTTATACATCCTTTCCATGATGGAAATGGAAGAACAGCAAGATTATGGCAAACAGCAATTTTATCACACTGGGAAAAAGCATTTACCTATTTACCTATTGAAAGTATGATAAAGAAAAATCAAGAAGAATATTATACTGCTATTCAAAATTGCAATAATGCTGGAAATTCAAATGAATTTATAGAATTTATGCTAAAAATTATAAGCGAATCAATTGACGAAATGATGAATTCAAAAGAAATGAAAGAAAAATCCCAATTATTACTTTCTGAAAATGAAATTAAAATAATTGAGTGTATTAAAAGAAATGTTTTAATAGGTGCAAAAGAAATAATTGAAGAAACTGCTATTGCAGATAGAACTGCTAGAAGAATTCTAAAAAAATTAGTAGATAATAATACTATTGAAACAATTGGAAATGGTGAAAAGGACCCTAATAGAAAATACAGAATCGTTGAATAATGGCAGAGCTTTGGCAGAGTTGTGGCAGAGCTCTGTTTTATTTAAAAATACTATGAGAGGAGATATAAAATTGAAAAAATATATAACATTTAATATAATAATACCAATGATATTAATATTTATTTTACCAATAATAATTTTTATATTTGCAATTCAATATTTCTCAATAAGTGAAATTAATTTATTATTTTTAACCCTAGAGATTAATCCCAATATAGATATTCCAAATTATATTAGCAATTTATCTATATTTACAACAATAGTTGTGTTATTTAGTGTTATATTTATTGCTTTAAGAAATTTTAATAAGAATAGAATCCTTATGTCAGGAAATCTATATGGTACTAGCTATTATATATTTTATAGATTAGCTAAATTTCTTGGTTTTAGTAAAATTAGTTTAATAAGAAAACCTTATTACATAATTTTTAAAATTGTTATGAACAATAAATTTGAAGAATTAGTAAATTTAGAGAAAGAAAACGAACAATTAAGTTCTGACATTTCTATTAAGGTAGATGAAAGTAAATTTCATAATATTAATAATTTAAGAGAATGTAATTTAGTTATTTCAGATACATATAAAATAAATTTAGAACAATTACCAGAAGACAAACAAGATATTGACACAATTATAATTGAACGAATCGGACATGAAAAAATAAGAATATCATCACAAGAATTAGTCAACGAAGTTCGTAGTGCTGTCATAAAAATCATGAATACAGGTGCTAAAATAAATTTGTTTATGACAACATCAACATATAATACATATAAAATTATAACAGACTGCTTTATGCAAGCAGATAGAGATAAAATGGAAGTAGATATATTCCAACAAGACACATCAGACAAAAAGAAAAGATTTAAAGATAAAGGAAAAAATGTTTTAAGGAGGAAACAATAAGTTGGAAAGTACACGAACAGATATGGTATTAAGACAAATAGCAAAAGAGCTAGATATTACAGAAGATAAGTATAACAAAGCAGTTGATAGTTATAAAGCCGTAGGCACTTATTTATCAAATCATATAAACTCAGAAGTGGAGATATTCCCGCAAGGTTCATTTAGATTAGGTACAGTAATAAAACCTTTATCAGATGAAGACGATTATGATATTGATTTAGTATGTAGAATAAATAAATATTTCTCGGATCCAAAGAAATTGAAAAATGAAGTTGGACAAGCACTTAAAGAAAGTGATAGATATTCTAAAATGTTACAACCTGAAGGAAAAAGATGTTGGACATTAAAATATTCTGATGAGGCTCAATATCATATGGATATACTTCCTTCAATTAAAAATGTTACATATGATATTGATAAAAAATTAAAAATCACTAATAAAGATGAAAACACTGGGAACTATGAATTTACTACAACAAATCCTGAAGCATATTTTGATTGGTTTAATGAAAGACAACAAGAAGAAAAACAAAGATTATTAAAAAACTATGCTTTTCAAAATAATAAAAATATAGAAGATGTTCCTGAATACAAGGTAAAAACAACATTACAAGTTGCATTGCAAATATTAAAAAGATATAGAGATAAGAAATTTGAAAATAATCCAGATGACAAACCAATTTCTATAATATTAACAACAATAATGGCACAAATTTACACAGGAGAAAATAATGTATATGAACTAATAAAAAAATTTTCAAGTAATTATCATAAATACATAAAAATTAAAGATGGTATTGAATGGGTTGAAAATCCCGTTAATTCCGATGAAAATTTTGCTGATAAATGGCAAATACATCCTGAAAGAAAAAAAGCTTTTAACTTTTTTATAGCTGAATTAAATAAAGATATTATAAATAATACATTTATAACTTCTGGAAATTTATTTGAAGAAGCAAAAAGTTACAAAGAATTATTTGGTACTAAAATAGTAGAAAAAGCATATGCAGGTATTGGAGATAATGCAAGGGCATCAAGAGAAAATGGAAATATGTATATTAATAAAGATGCAACAATTAATTTTAAACAACAAGGAACAAATGTAAAGGAGCATAAATTTTTTGGGTGCTAAGTTTCCAAAACCAAGAAAAACTAGCATATCAATACCAATGCAAAAATGTCATTTATTAACTAAATATGGAAAACTTTTAATTAAGGATAATTCTTCGAGAAAAATTGATATGGATTTTTTAATAAAATCTACTAACACAAATATTGAATACACAATAAAAATAAAACAAGACTCAATTTGTGAGGTTCCAAAAGTTTTTCTCCTAAATGATAACTTACCCATCTATGAAGAAACTATTCCACATATATATGGAACACGTAAAATAAAAGGTAAAGAATATTTAATTTTATGCCCGTTCCATCCAAAGACAGATTGGGATAATAAATTGATAATAGCAAATACCGTATTTTTATGGGCAATTGAATGGATATATTTTTACGAAATATGGGTTGTTTCTGGTCAATGGTGTGGTCGGTGGAATACATCCAGATAACAATGAGAAAAAAGAAGATAATTAAAAATAGCAAAACCGCCCATCCAATTAGGATGAGCGGTTGCTTGTTTTCGGAGATGAACTTAATCGATTTTAACCGTTACTCCACCTTCACAGAAGAAGTCGAACAGCATCGACAGCTGATGTTCTGATTTCTTTCCATTTTTGGTTTTGAACTTGATTACAGTAGCACCATCATTGTCAACTGAAATAGAAGAAATCTTTGTAATACCTTCATTTCCAACTGCTTTGGCAAGTTCTTCAACACCCATGATATTACCTGATTTGCAATCAAGTGTTGCAAACAAAGTAGTAGGGGTATAGAAGAGCAATACGCCTTCATCTGTAACAGTAAGTTCCGGTTTCTCATAGAGAAGTTTGCAAAGGTCATAATAGTAAATTTCTGTTGATACATTAAAAGGATTTGTAATATATGCAACAACTTCATCATCTACTATGTTTTCTTTTGGAGCAAATTTCTCATCAAATGTGAGTTTTGTTCCAGATACAACTGCAACTGTGATGCTTTCTACAAAGCGATTGAGCTTATCGGTATTTTCAGAATAGTACTGAACGATAGGATACGCATCCGTAATCTGAGAAACACTCTCATCCATACGTGTAAGATAGATGAGTTCGAGTTCTTTGAGATATTCTTCAGTCATATTACTGGGATCAAATCCGCAATAACCTTCCTGAAGACACTCATCTTCCGAGAACATAATTTGCCGTTTGGCAATGGGGAGAACGAAATCTACATCCCGTTCTCTTGGTGTTTCGCCACTATACATAGTGAACCTCCATAACTAAGGCTATCATTGTTTAATTCGCGATAGCTACGAATATTTTACGTTAACTATTATATTATAAAAACGGAGTTTAGTCAACACATCAAGCAATTACCTATTCATTTTTAAATGATTTCTGGACATTTCAACATATTTGTGATATAATTTTTATGTCAACAAATGCGATACGCAAATATTTGTAGACAAATTACTCACTATATTTTAGGAGGTTTTCTTATGTCAAAAGAATGTAAACGGGATTTCAAAGTAAATCAAACAGTATACCTGGTTGATTATTGGGGAACGAACAATGGCTCACAAGCTTTTGAAGCTGAGGCTAAAATTTTGCAGGTCGATGAAGAAAACAAAACCTTTGATGCTGTTTTGTATGGAGATACATACCAGAAATACAGCTTCGAAGACTATGGTCGTTTGATTTTTGATACTGCAAAAGAAGCTGCTGAAGCTGCAAACAAGTTGCCCAAACCCCTGTCGGTTGTATACCAAAAAATCGGTAAACGAGTTTATAAAAAAACGGTTTCTGGCATCAGCGGACACTATGTTGACAATGTCTATGATTTGAAAATTCGTTTGAATAAAGGAAAAGACGTCTCTACAAAAGAGATTGGCATTTCTATATTTCTTAATGAATCGGATGCAAGACAATAAGAAACAAACAAAAAGGATCCTCCATGATTTTGGAGAGTCCTTTTTGCTGTTTATCTAAAATCTCTATCTCTATTTTTTACCTTAACTTTATTATTTTCTTCTTTACTAATTTCTTTAATATTATCTTTCATTTTTAAAGTATTATCTTCAATAAAATCACACAGTTTAATATCTTTGCTTAGCTCATCTATTTTAGTGGCTAATTTTTGAATTTCAGAGCAAATAAGCTGATCTTCTTCAAAGGTTTTAATCCTTTTGTGCCTTCTCCACAAATTTTCTCTTAATCCTTTTAGTTTAACTATTTTATTTATAGCTGAAGCTTTATATTCTTTTATTTCAGCTAGTATATTTAAATTATATTTTGCTAGAAATCTTGCTGAATTAGAATAATCATCCATTTTCTTGATTTCTTCTTTCATAGCTTTTGAATATTTAGGTGGATATTTCTGGTTTGGAAATACCTTTAGTAAATAACAATAGTAATAATATAATGCTCTTAAGCCTTTAGCTTTTGGTTTATTTCTTATAGAAATTTTACCTTTTCTTTTAAATCTTCCTGTTAAAGTATGGTATTCTGGAAAAGGTACTTTAAATGCTTGTGTGTGCTTTATTCTAAATAAAATACTTTCTCTTGAATATTCTTCTCCAAATGTTCTTTCTACTCTAGTATATCTTTTATAAGGTGGTTTTCGAATACTCATTTTGTTATGTTCATGATTTAATTCATAACCCATTTTAGTTAATATATGTGTAAAATCATTATAAATATTTGCTTGTGATATAGCATAGTCTATATCTGCACGAATAGAATCTAAATATTTACTACTTCTAACATATCTATTAGAAATATTTTTATAAAAGCTTTTTTCTTCTAAAGTTTGTAGTTCATATTCTTTGCATAGATCATCTGATGCTTTTCTCATAATTGCATAATTTACTTTATTATCATAATATTTTTTACCATCTACAAATGAAACTGAATTTATAAAAAAGTGGTTATGAACATTTTTAGTATTAGTATGTGTTGCAACTATAACTTGAAATCTATCGCCCCATAGTTCTTCAGCAAGTCTTATTCCAATTTCGTGTGCTTCATCACTTGTTACTTCACAACCTTTAAAAGATTGGTATGCATGAAATCCTAATATACCACCTGTTTTATTATATTGTTTCTTTACAATAGACATTTCTTTAAAAGCAGTTTCTGGCAAACAATTTATTCCTGATACATATTTCTTATTATCTGTTTTATCTTTATTTGAAACATAATCAATAACATTATCAAATCTATTTTTAATTTTCCATATCTTAGTAGTAGCCATAGTATTCCTTCTTAACTGGATTTAAATACATTTCTTGTATATCAACAATAAAATCTGATACCTTTTGAAAATCTTTCTTATATTTTTCTGCATCAACATAATAACCATATCTATTTGCATTTCTTGCTAATTGATTTATGTTTGTTGCTATTCCTCTTAAATCTCTTAAAATATAATAAAAATTTTCATCAGGTTTTTCTTGCACTTCAAATCCATTTATACAATTTCTTAAAAATTCTGCTTCAGATATATTTGCTTTTTTAGATTTCTCTTTTAATAAATTATCTTCTGTTTGATTTAACCAAATTTGTTTTTTTATTGTTCTATTTCTCATATAAATTTTCCTCCATTTCTTTTAAAGTAGGGTTTGGGACTAATGTCCCATCCAAGAATTGTGCGGGAGTAGCAATTCAGTGCTTGCTAATACATAAAAAGCTCTAGTTACTCCTGCGATAATTTATACTTTTATGCTAAAATTCCAAGTTTTTTGAAGAAAAAATATGCCTCTTTGCCACCCAAAAAGAAGATTTCTTTTTCTTCTATTGAATGAATATCATAATGAATTTTTACTAATTTTGAGAGAGCAAAACACTCATCATTTGATAAATTTCTGTCTTTAATATCTCCTTCTAAAACCCAAATTAAGTTCTCATTTTCATCTAAAATTTTGTGATATTCTTTTTGTAATTTAATATATTCTTCATTATTATTTTTTAAATTTCTTCTAACATTGTCTAAATATTCTTCAAATAAATCTTCATATTCTTTATAAAAACTTTCTACTTTTTCCATAACTTTTGTACCTCCATTACACATAAATTAATTCACTAAATATGATTTCTTCAGCACGATTTTTAATGTTATTCATTCTGCAAACCCATTCCATTTGATTAGTTGCTTTTAGTTCTTCAGTAATATTTTCTTTTTCTGCAAATTGTTTCATTAGTAAATCAAATCTTTTATTTGCAGTTGTATCAACATCCATTAAATGCTTTTGTAATTTATTATCTATAAGCAAAATTGTATATTCGGCTTTTTTATGCTCTTTTAAATATCTTAATCTTAAGTTTCCGTATTTTCCTATTTTAAAATTCTTCATATTTTCTGGGGCTACTAAATTTGGTATATAATAATCTCCACATTTTCTATATTTTAATTCCATTAAAATCACTCCAATTTTTTTATTTTAAAAACTATTATTTGCATATAAGAAGTCTAAATTATCATAATGTCTTTGTTCATAATTGAAAAAACTATTTTTTCTCTTTCCTATATTGTTATAATTATTATTGTTATAGTTTGGTCGTAAATTTTCCGTGTCGTGAGTCGTAGATTTTACGATTCTGGACTCGTAATTTTTACGAATCAGTTGTATAAGATTTTTATCATGTTCTATCTTTCCAACATAAATCAAATTAGGTTTATTTGCACCTTGCTTTTTCTCATATATTAATTTACAGTCTTTTAATTGATTAAACGCTTTTGTAACTGTTTTATCAGATAAATTTAATAATTCTTGTACTTCTTTTCTAGTAAATATTAAAAAGATACTTCCATTTTCATCTATCCAATTATTTTTAGCAGATAGGGTTAATCTGTTTAATAAAAATCCATAAAGAATTTTGCTATCTGAATTTAATTTATCTTTATATTTTGTATTAAAGAATAATTCCATTGGTATTTGATAATATAAATGTTCAAAACATTCATTAGCTTTATATGGTATAAATTCCATTTTTACATCCTTTCTGATATTCAGAATAAGATTAATAATAAATAAAGGGAATATTTGATAGAACTATCAATGAATAAAACTTGTCCCGACATTCAATCCCGACATTTTATATGCATTTTAGGGTATTTTTCAGAACTTTAAAAAACTATTTTCTAACCCTTATAAAATAGGGGATTTTGCTCAAATAACGCAAAAAAATACAGGTTAGAAATTTGATTTCTAATCTGTATTTTTGGTGCAGATGGCCGGAATCGAACCGGCACGGTTTATTCAACCGCAGGATTTTAAGTCCTGTGCGTCTGCCAGTTCCGCCACATCTGCATTTTATAAACTGGCATTTGTCTTACGACATTAGAGATTATACTACTTAATATATATGTTGTCAAGTACTTTTTTAAAAATTTTTTTAAATTTTTTGACCATTTTTTCTATTTTTGCCACTTTTTGCTTGACTTTTTTTTTGTTTTGTATTACAATAATTAAGTGCAAAAAAATATTTTTATTGATAAACCCAAAGCCCGGTAGTTTATTAGTAAATTATATTTTATATAAATTATTAAATTTTAAATTATGATTGGAGGAAATTTTTACCATGAACAATGTTACATATTCAGCTAAAAGTAGCGATATAAAAAGACAATGGTATATAATTGATGCTAGCGGTAAACCACTAGGAAGAGTTGCTGCTGAAGCTTCAAAATTATTAAGAGGAAAACATAAACCTACATTTACACCTAATGTAGATACAGGTGATCACGTTATTATTTTAAATTGCAAAGATGTTGTATTAACAGGAAAAAAATTAGATCAAAAAATTTATAGACGTCATACAGGATATATCGGAAATATGAAAGAAGTTTCTGCAAGAAACATGTTACAAGATACTCCTGAAAAAGCTATGATGCTTGCTATTAAAGGAATGCTTCCAAAAAACAGATTAGGAAGACAAATGATTAATAAAGTTAGAATTTATAGCGGAAACGAACATGAAAATCAAGCACAAAAACCTATAGTTTGGGAGGTAAAATAATATGGCAGAAAAAACTTCATTTATTGGAACAGGTAGAAGAAAAAATTCTATTGCTAGAGTAAGATTATTAAATGGTAATGGTTCAATTACTGTTAATGGAAAAGATTTAAATGAATATATTGGTGTTGAAACATTAAAAGTTATAGTTAAACAACCTTTAGTTGCTACAAATACATTAGATAAATTTGATGTTGTTTGTAATGTAAAAGGTGGTGGAATTAGTGGTCAAGCAGGTGCTATTCGTCATGGTATAGCAAAAGCTTTATTACAAGCTAATTCAGAATATAGACCTATATTAAAATCAAATGGTTTCTTAACAAGAGATGCTAGAATGAAAGAAAGAAAAAAATACGGTCTTAAAAAAGCAAGAAAAGCACCACAATTCTCAAAGAGATAAGATTTACAAAATATACAAAAACTCGAAAGTTTATACTTTCGAGTTTTTTATTATAATTATAAAAAGTGAACTTATCGTTCACCTTTTTTAATCTATCATCCCTAATAATTTTAATATAGCAAGCCCTATTCTACGTTCTTTCCCTTCATAAGGCCATCTGTTTATATATATTCCTGGATTACTATTTACTTCTAATACTGTATATTCCTCTTTTTCCATATCACTAATGATAATATCTACTCCACATATTTTAGAATTTAATCTTTTAGAAACTTTCTCAGCAATTCTTTTGAAATATTCTGGTATAGTATCTGTCATATCAATACTTTCTCCTCCAGTAGATACATTTGAATTGCCTCTTAAAGTTACTCTCTCCCCTTGTTTTGGAATATCACTCATTGTAATTTTATTTTTGGCAAAGTATTCTTTAAGTTCATTATCATTTTTAATAGTTGAATGCATAGTTTTATGCCAATATTCATTATTCTTCTTTGCTATAAGTTCTTCTATGGTTGATTTCCCATCTCCTACTACACTGGCATTTCTCCTCCAAGTTATAGCAATACACTCATTATCAATTACTAAAAATCTATATTCTTTTCCCGGAACAAATTTCTCTATTAAAACTGTATTGTCAAACTGAGCTGCAAATTTAACTGCTTTGCTTATTTGTTCTTGATTTGCGCCAGTTTCAAATATTGTAATACCTGTGCCAAAATTAGTAGATTTAGGCTTTATTACAATTGGTTTATTAGAGTATTTATTAATTATAGTATCTAAGTCATTTTCATTGCTATTTATATTAATAGCTGTTCCTTCAGGAACTACTATTCCGTTTTCCTGCATTATTTTTTTAGCAACTACCTTATCGTTGACTATATACTGTAATGTTGAGCAATCTTTTGAAGTTCTTGTTGCTTGTACTATTAATTCTCTTTTCTTTCCTTTTATTAGCTCTATTATACATTTTTCCTCATCTAATACATTTACATCTACTCCATTTAATATGGCCTCTTTAATTACTATAACTGTTGATTTCTCTAAATTTGGATAAGCATTTATTAAAAATTTATTTTGTTCTCCTTGTGCGGAATACTCTTGTCCTAATTCTATAAAAGTCTCTAAATATCCTTTTTCATCTACCATATTTTTTATTTTTGTAAATTCTAACATATTATTTTCTAACATTTTAGAAATTTTATTTATTCCATCATCTAATCCTAACTCTAATAATTTATTAATTTCTGCAATATTTTTTATTTCATTAAGAACTTCTGAATATTGCTCAGCATTTAAGCCATTACGAGATATATCTCTGTAATCATATTCATTACATTCTTTATCAAATAAACAGGAAAATAGGAAAGCTGTAACAAATTCTATTTGCTCTTTAGATACTCCACATTTATCAAATGGATTAATATCACAAACTCTTACTTCTATATGACTAATTCCTTCTTCTAATTTATCTACATCATCACTGCTATTGAAGGCTTTTGCCCTAATTGGATAATATAATTCAGATAAACTATATAAATCTTTACTATCAATATATTTTCTTATACTATTTAGATGCTCTCTCTTATTCTCAAAACTAAGGTCTATTGGTATTAAATTTCTAAAACCATCTGTACTGTTTCTTATAGATGCAACACAATTGTTTTCCATTCCATAAGATACAGGAGATGCTGCCAAAAGATATGTTATCATCCACACTTTTTTCATATAGTTTTTCATAATTCTTATATATGCTTCATCAATATCTTCTGGTAAATTCAAAAACTTATAATTATTGCGTAAATATTTGTAATAATCTTCTTTAAAAGAAAAACTTACGTGAATACCTGAAATTGCTCTTTTTGTATAATGATATTTTTTTGATAAATAGTTTTTATATTTTAATACTTCTTCATCTTTATAATTACCAAAAGGAAAATCCTTTTCTTCTGGCAATATACACGGCATACTATATGGCCAAATCAACTCATTTTTTAAATTTAATTGGCATAGCACAATATCTGTTATGCTCTCAAGTTTTGCATAACATTCTTTTGCAGTATTACATGCTGGTGTTCTTAACTCAATTTGCGCTTCTCCAAAATCTGTGGTAATAAAATTCTTTGCGATATTTTCTCCGAATAATTCAGAATGATTTAATCTAGAAAGTTTTCCATTTGCATCACATCTTAGTCCTTCTCTTTCTACTCCAATCTTGTACATTTTATTTCTATCCATTTTTACCTTCCTATTTTTATATTTTATACCGTAAAAAAAGTCTTTGATATTATATACAAATAAAATACATTTGTCAAATATAGCCACCCTACTGGGTGGCCTTGGTCATCTTTTTTGAAACCTTTCTATCTTGAAATATTCTCCCTCTCGTATTATCCTTTCCCCTTTTTTCAATAGTTCTTCTTCTACCAGTTGGTAGAATTTGTCTTGTTGTTCAAATGGAATACCTTCTGCTTCTATTATGCAGGTATAAGGATTATGGAACGAAAAACATTTTTCTAATAACCGTTGGGCTTCTTCATAAGCCCGTACTTTAATGTTGTTGGGCATGGTAATAATGACCTCCTAAATTTTTTATACTGGTATTTTAACATAATTAGTTGCCTTTTTCAATATATTTTTTGTTATCGCTCATTTTTTATACAAAATAATGAATAATTTTTTAGCTCCCAGAAATATGTTATTTCTGAGAGCTATTGATTAATCTATAAAATTAAATTCATCTTTAAATTTATCTTTAAATATTGCAAATACAGCATTTAATACTTCTTGGTCTTCTACTCCTACATATGATTCCTCATCTTCTGAATCTGTTGCTTCTACCTTTAGTATTACAACTTCGTCTGCATCTTCTCCTTCTTCTACTGGTAAAAGTATTACATATTCTTCTCCGCTATATTCTACTACATCTAAGAATTCGAATTTAACATCGTTTCCTTCTTCATCATTTAATGTAATTATATTATCTAATTCTTCATCCATTTCAGGTGTATTTTTTTCTAAATCCATATTTTTCCTCCTTTAAATTTTATATATTCTTTATATCATATAGTTTTATTATTTGCAATATATTTTTAAAATATTTATAAAAATTCCCCCGCCTTAGCCGTTTTTGATAGAAATTTTAAGGACCTGCTCTTACACAGGTGGGTGTCTGCCTCAATACTCCTGGGCTTCTTACTACAATGCTCTGTGTAAGCTTGCACGCCATATTAAGAGCTTTGGACTCCCTTTCCTTAACTGTTGGTTCTAAAATTTCAGTCGTTCGCACTATGCAGGGAAAACTTATTAACTTGTTTGTATTATTATATTATCATATCTTATTCAGATTATCAATAATTTGTGAATGGTTTTTATAATATCTTAACATGGTTTTACTTATTTTTTCTCATTTATACTTCATTTTGTTTATTAAATCTATTTTATTTTGTCTTGACATAGGTGTTATAATATTTATAGTTGAAATTTTTTATTATATATGAAAGGATACAAATATGAAAAATAGAAATTTAAGTTTAGTAACAGATTTTTATGAATTAACTATGTCTAACGGTTTCTTTGCCAAAAACATGCAAAATACCATTGCATATTTTGATGTTTTCTTTAGACAAATACCAGATAACGGTGGTTATGTTATTTGTGCTGGATTAGAACAAATTATTGATTATATAAAGAATTTAAAATTTTATTCTGAGGATATATCTTATCTAAGAAGTTTGAATAAATTTTCTGATGGATTTTTAGATTATTTAAGTAATTTTAAATTTTCTGGAGATATTTGGGCTATTCCAGAAGGCACAGTAGTTTTCCCAAATGAACCTTTAATTACAGTTAAAGCTCCTATAATAGAAGCTCAAATATTAGAAACAATGATTTTAATGATAATAAATCATCAATGTTTAATTGCTACAAAAGCAAGTAGAATAGTTTCTTCAGCACAAGGACGTCCTGTAATGGAATTTGGTGCTAGACGTGCACATTCTATAGATGCTGCTGTTCTAGGCGCTAGAGCTGCAATTATTGGTGGTTGTGTTGGAACTTCTTGTACATATACTGCTCAAAAATTTAATAGCTTTGCTAGTGGAACAATGGCTCATAGTTTTATTCAAAGTTTTGATTCTGAATATGAAGCTTTCAAGGCATATGCTGAAACGTATCCAGATGATTGCACTCTTCTTATTGATACTTATGATACTATTAATTCTGGAATTGTAAATGCTATAAAAATATTTAATGATGTTTTAATTCCAAAAGGATTTAGACCAAAAGCAGTAAGATTAGATAGTGGCGATTTAGCTTATTTATCTAAAAAAGTAAGAAAAATATTAGATGATGCAGGTTTTGAAGATTGCAAAATTTGCGTAAGTAATTCTTTAGATGAAAATCTAATTTCTTCTCTATTGGACCAAGGAGCAGCTATTGATACTTTTGGTGTAGGCGAAAATTTAATAACATCTAAAAGTAATCCTGTATTTGGTGGAGTTTATAAATTGTGTGCGCTTGAAAAAGATAATAATATAATACCTAAAATAAAAGTTTCTGAAAATACTACAAAAATAACAAATCCTGGCTTTAAAAAGGTTTATAGATTTTATTCTAAGGATACTCATAAAGCTTTAGCAGATGTTATAACTCTTCATGACGAGACTATTCCTGATAGTAATTATACTATATTTGATCCAATTAATCCTTGGAGAAAAAAGACTTTAATTAATTATGCTGTTCGTCCTTTACAAGAACAAATATTTAAAGATGGTAATTTGGTTTATAATACTCCTACTCTATCTGAAATTTCTAAATATAGACAGCAAGAGTTATCTACATTATGGGATGAAGTTAAACGTTTAAATAATCCACATAAATACTATGTAGACTTATCTTCTGATTTATGGAATTTAAAACATAATATGTTAAAAAATATTAATTAATTTTAAAAAACTCAGATTAAAAATCTGAGTTTTTGTTTATTTATCATATTCAAATAAATCTCCTAAAGGTTTAGACTCATTTACTCTTTTTATAGCTTCTGCAAATAAAGGAGCTATTGATACTACTTTTATTTTGTCTATCATTTTTTCTGGTTCAATTGGAATTGTATTTGTTACTACCAATTCTTTTATTGGTGAATTTTGTATTCTTTCAATTGCAGGGCCTACTAATACTCCATGAGCAGCTCCTGCATATATTTCTTTAGCGCCATTTTCTTTTAATATATTCGCAGCTTCTACTAAAGTACCTGCTGTACTTACTTCATCATCAAATATTAATGCTGTTTTTCCTTCTATATCTCCTATGATATTTGTAGCTACAGCTTTATCATTATTTGCTTCTCTTCTCTTATCTATTAATGCTAGTGGACAATCGAAGAAATGTGAATATTTGTATGCTTTTTTTGAACTTCCTGCATCTGTTGCTACAACTACTATATTCTCTAAATTTTTTGATTTAAAATACATTTCTAATAAATGTTTTGCTGTTACTCTATCACAATTAATATCAAAATATGCTTGAATTGCTGGGTTATGTAAGTCACAAGTTATTATTCTATCTGCTCCAGCTGCTTCTAACAATGTTGCCATTAATTTTGCTGTAACTGGTATTCTTGGTTGATCTTTTTTATCTGATCTTGAATACATAAAGTATGGTAAAACTACTGTTATTCTTTTTGCAGATGCTCTTTTTGCTGCTTCTATTGTTATTAATAATTCCATGATTCTTTCGTTTACTGGTGGCATTGTTGTTTGAACTATAAATACATCTTGATCTCTAACCGTTTCTAATAATTGTACAAAATTGTTATCATTTGCGAACTTAAAAGATTCCTTTTTTCCCATTGGTAATCCTAAAGTATCACATATTTCTTGTGTAAAACTTTCTGCTGAATTACAAGCGAATATTTTAATATCTTTCATAAAATCCCCCTAAAAAAATGTTTTTTTGTCGAATTTTCATGCATTGTTATTTTAACATTTTTTTCAATAAAATTCAATGTTTTTTAATAAATTTCAGTAAATTAAGATGTTAGTAAGGATTTTAAGTTAAAAATATGAAAGTGAAGGGTTCGAACGGGTGAGCTTAGAAATTCTGAGTGGATTTTATGGAAAATGTTCATAAATGAAAGGGTGCCATAAAAGACACATAGAATTTCTGCGAACAATAGTGAGACAACTGAACTTGAATATTTTTAACTTAAAATCCCTATAATATCATAAATTAAGAGCAACTAAATAGTTGCCCTTTAAATTACATTAAATTTCTTAATCTTTCTTCTATGCTTTCTAACATTTCATTAAATTTTGCAAGTTTTTCTTGTTCTTCTTTTACTTTTGCTTCTGGTGCTTTTGCTAAGAATCCTGGATTGCCTAGCATTTTGTCTGTTTTTTCTTTTTCAACTAATATTTTTTCTTTTTCTTTTTGTAGTCTTTGTTTTTCTTCTTCTATGTCTACTAAATCTTCAAATGGCATAAATACTTCTAAGTCTGATGTTATTACGTTTATTGCATTTGCTGGTATATTTTCCTTTGATGTTTTTATTTCAATGTTATCTGCAAATCCTAATTTTTTAATAAATCCATCTGCTTCTTTTATTACTTTTTCATATTCTGGTTTTGCAACAAATATTAATTTTGATTTTTTTGATGGGTGTACATTCATTTTTGTTCTTACATTTCTTATTCCTGTTATTACTTCTTTTATTTGTTCTAATTGTTTTTCTTCTTCAACAAAGTTTAATTCTTTGCAATATTCAGGATATGCTGATATCATTATGCTTTCGTCACTGTTATATAACTCTTTGTATATTTTTTCTGTTAAGAATGGCATGAATGGATGTAATAGTTTTAAAGCATCTCCTAATACTTTATTTAATACATATTGTGCTGTTTTTCTTGTTTTATTTTCTTTATCATATAGTCTTGTTTTTACAATTTCTATATACCAATCGCAGAATTCGTTCCATATAAATGTATATATTTTATCAAGAGCTACTCCTAAATCGTAGTTATCCATATTTGTTGCTACTTCTTTTGATAATGTATTTAATTTAGAAATTATCCATCTATCTTCTATTGATAATTGCTCAACTGAAACTTCATAAGAACCCCCAGTCTCGCTTTGCTCGCCAGCCCCCTTGTTAAAGGGGCTTTCTTCCAAATTCATTAATACGAATTTCGCTGCGTTCCATATTTTGTTTCCAAAGTTTCCTGCTGCTTCAAGTTTTTCTGGCATAAATCTCATATCATTTCCTGCTGATGTACCAGATATTAATGAATATCTTAAACTGTCTGTTCCATATTTTTCTATTATTTCCAATGGGTCAATTCCATTTCCTAAACTCTTTGACATTTTTCTTCCTTGACTGTCTCTTACTATTCCATGAATAAATACATCTTTAAATGGTACTTCTCCTGTTTGTTCTAATGAAGAGAACATCATTCTTACTACCCAGAAGAATATAATGTCATACCCCGTAACTAATGTATTTGTAGGGAAGAATGTTTTAAAGTCTTCTGTATTCTCAGGCCAGCCTAGTGTTGAGAATGGCCATAGTGCTGAACTAAACCATGTATCTAATGTGTCTGGGTCTTGTTCTAAATTTGAACTTCCACATTTTACACATTTTTCTGGTTTATCTACATCTACATTTATTTCTCCACAATCTTTACAATAATATGCTGGTATTTGGTGGCCCCACCAAATTTGGCGTGATATACACCAATCTTGTATGTTTTCTAACCAGTTGAAATATGTCTTTTCAAATTTCTCTGGTACAAATCTTGTTTTACCTGTTTTTACTGCTTCTATTGCTGGTTTTGCTAGTTCCTTCATTGCAACAAACCATTGGTCTGATACTTTTGGTTCTACTGTATGTCCACATCTATCGTGTTTTGCTACATTGTGTGTATAGTCTTCTATTTTTACAAGTACTCCTAATTCTTCTAGTTTTGCTACTATTTTTTCTCTTGCTTCTAATAAATCTAATCCCTTATATTCTGGAACTAAATCTCCCATTTTGAAGTTTTCATCAAATACTTCTATTATTTCTAGATTATGTGATAATCCTGCTTGATAGTCATTTGGGTCATGTGCTGGTGTAATTTTTACACAACCTGTTCCAAATTCTTTTTCTACAAATTCGTCTGCTATTATTGGAATTTCTTTGTTCATTATTGGTAATATACATTTCTTACCTACTAAATCTTTATATCTCTCATCTTCTGGATGCACTGCTACTGCTGTATCTCCAAGCATTGTTTCTGGTCTTGTTGTTGCAACAGTTAAATATCTATCTTCTCCTACTACTTTGTATTTTATATGCCATAAATGTGTTGGTTCTTCTATGTAGTTAGCTTCTGCATCAGATATAGATGTATTACAACAAGGACACCAGTTAATCATTCTTTTTCCTTTATAAATTAGTCCTTTATCATATAATTTTTTAAATACTTCAAGAACTGCTTTTGAAAGTCCTTCATCCATTGTAAATCTAGCTCTTGACCAATCTGCTGAGCATCCTAATCTTTTTTGTTGTTTTACAATTGTTCCACCATATAGTTCTGTCCACTCCCAAGCTCTTTCTAAAAATTTTTCTCTTCCTAAATCGTGTTTATCTATTCCTTCTTCTCTTAATTTTTCTACTATTTTTACTTCAGTTGAAATTGCTGAGTGGTCTGTTCCTGGCACCCATAATGTGTTATATCCTTGCATTCTTTTATATCTTATTAATATGTCCTGTAATGTTCCATCTAATGCGTGCCCCATATGTAATTTTCCTGTTACGTTTGGTGGTGGCATCATTATACAGTAATTACCTTTTGCTTTATTTCCACTTGGTTTGAAATATCCTTTTTCTTCCCAATTATTATATATTCCTTCTTCAAATTCATTTGGCTCATATTTACCTTCTAAATTATGATTGCACATTTTTATCTTATCTCTCCTTTATTAATTTTAAGAACCCCCAGCTTCGCTTCGCTCAGCAGCCCCCTTGTTAAAGGGGCTTATGGTGCTTTCTTGTGTATCTTTGCAAAAGACCTCCTTTAATAAGGGAGGTGGCACCCGAAGGGTGACGGAGGGTTCTTCAACTTTTTAGTTCATATAGTCGCGAAGCTTCTTACTCCTACTAGGATGTCTAAGCTTTCTTAATGCCTTTGCTTCTATTTGTCTTATTCTTTCTCTTGTAACTTCAAATTCTTTTCCTACTTCTTCTAATGTTCTTGCTCGTCCATCTTCTAGACCAAATCTTAGTTTTAATACTTTTGCTTCTCTTGGAGTTAAAGTATTCATTACTTCTTCTAGTTGTTCTTTCATCAAAGTAAATGATGCAGAATCTTGTGGTGCAGGACTATCTTCATCTTGTATAAAGTCTCCTAAATGGCTATCATCTTCTTCCCCTATTGGAGTTTCTAATGATACTGGATCTTGTGCTATTTTTTGAATTTCCATTACTTTTTCTACAGATAAATCCATTTCTTGTGCAATTTCTTCTGGACTTGGTTCTCTTCCTAGTCTTTGTAATAATAATCTTGATGTTCTAATTAATCTATTTATTGTTTCTACCATATGCACTGGTATTCTTATTGTTCTTGCTTGATCTGCAATAGCTCTTGTTATTGCTTGTCTTATCCACCATGTTGCGTAAGTACTAAATTTATATCCTTTTGTATAATCAAACTTTTCTACTGCTTTTATTAATCCCATGTTTCCTTCTTGAATTAAATCTAAGAATAATAAACCTCTACCTACATATTTTTTTGCAATACTTACTACTAATCTTAAGTTAGACTCTGCCAATTTTTGTTTTGCAGATTCATCTCCTTCAAGAATTCTTTTTGCTAATTCTAATTCTTGTTCAAATGATAGTAACTCTATTTTTCCAATTTCTCTTAAATACATTCTTACTGGGTCATCTGTATTTATTCCTTCAAAAGACATTGTCTCTATATCTTCTAGTTTTAAATCTTCTACTTCTTCTAAGTCTTCGATATCTGGCTCTTCTATATCGTCTTTTAATACATCTACTCCCATTTCTTCCATTACATCAAATACTTTATCAATTTGTTCTGGATTTACTTCTCCTAATTCTTTAGCAAGTTCTCCATATGTTATATTTCCTTTTTCTTTTGCTCTTTTTAGTATCTCGGTTACTTTTTTTGCTTCATTCTCTTCATTGATTTTATCTGCATTTTCTTTATTTACTTTATTTTCTTCTTCCATTTTATCCTCCTCTTTTTCTTGGAAAAAAGTATTATTTTAATTTAGCTAGTTCTATTATAACTTTACTAATTTCTTCATCTATTTTTTGTATTTTTTCTGGTTCTAAATCAGGATTTTTTTGTAGTTCTATTAATTCAACTTTTCTTGCAGTTAGCTTTTCCTTTTTGTATGTGTTTATGGCATTTTTTATTGCTTTTTCATCATCTTTAGTTTGGTATTCTTCTGCCATTATTTCTGTTAATCTGCTAGTTGCTTCTTCATCTTCTATAAAAAGGTTTAATGTTGCATTTATATTACTATTTCCTTTTTCATATTCTTCATACAACTTTCTTAATATTTTTTTATTGATTTCTGATTTAAAATCTTCTACTGAAATTTCTTGTTTTATTTGTTCATATGCTTTTTGATTAATTAATAATGCAATTATTGATTTTTCTCTGTCTATAAGTTTTTTTTCTGTTTCTTCTTTTTTTATTACTGTTTTTGGTGCTTTTTCTAAAATCTTACTACTTACTTTTTTTGTTCTTAGTTTATTTATTTCTGCATAAATTGCTTCTTTTGATATATTGTATTCTTTTGATATTTTATCAATATATAATTCCTGCTCTATCCTGCTTTCTACTGAACTTAGAAGCTTTGCAGTTTCTTTTAAGAATTTTATTTTATCATTTACATTATTTAAGTCTAAATCTTTCTTTAGAATTTTTGTTTTAAATTCTATTAAAGATATTGCATTTTCAACTAAAATATTGAATCTTCCATTTCCATATTTTATAACATATTCATCTGGATCTTTTGCGCCTTCCATTTG
>JAZRRK010000012.1:0-8542 GCA_045650705.1 Clostridia bacterium | reverse complement strand
TAATTTTTCATAAGTTGCACGAGCTTTTTGCTCTGCAGCTAAGTCTTCTTGTAAATCTGCAATAGGGTCACCTTTAACTGCAAGATATGCAGCTGTGAATGGGGTTCCTGCAGCAGATTGAGGATATACACCTAAACCATGGTCAGTATAATATGGGTCTAATCCAGCGGCTTTAATTTCTTCTATACTAGCTCCATCAGTTAATTGATGAACTATAGTTCCAACCATCTCTAGATGAGCTAATTCTTCGGTGCCACGATGTTGTCAATCAAAAAAATTTATGACTATTGGCTGTGAAATTTTTATAAAATATATTTATCATCTTTTTTTATACTAGAAAAAACTTCCAGTATCAATGAAATACCAGAAGTTTTTTTATTTTTCTTCCGGTATCATCAAGTTCACTCGGTGAACTTTTACTTAAAAATTGGTTCATTTAGTGAACTTTCGCACTCTGAAAGGCATTTTCTAGGGGTTCATTGGGTGAATTTCTGCATCACTTTTGCATAACTTTTTTGTTCTTTTATTAACTCTAGAAGGCTTGTCCTTCTATATGTATAGGAGATGTGTTAATCATCTCTATCCTGCCTTTAGTTTCTTATATAGTTTCATTTGAATTAAAATTTTACAAGTCAATTTATTTCAATATTTTTGACCTATGGATTATTTTAGGTCAAATTTTTTGATTTTTTTGACCTATAAATTTTATTTTAAAAATAAATCTGTATATTTTTGAAAAGTGAAAATTTGATTTCTACTATATCCTGTTGTTTCTACAATGATATTATTTTCTAATAAACAATTAATAATATTTTTTATTGTACCTTCTTTTATTTCAGTTAAATAACATAATTTCTTTCTATTAATTACAGGTTCATTATATAATACATCTATTACTTTTTTTACATTGTCGGATTTTACTGGTAAATTCACTATAATTTTATCCATTTCCATTGTTAATTCAACAACTTTTCTGAATTTTTCTTTTGCCGTTTTTGATGTTTCAATAACCGCTTCTAAGAAAAATTTAATCCATCCTATCATATCATTATGAGTTCTTACTCTTGTAAGCATATCATAATATATATCTTTATTTCTTTCAATATAGTCAGAAATATATAAACAAGATTTATCTAGCATCCCTTTACTTTGAATATATAACGGTATTAATAATCTTCCAATTCTTCCATTACCATCTAAAAATGGATGAATAGATTCAAATTGATAATGCAAAATCGCAATCTTTATTAAATCTGGTGTATCTATTTTTTCATTGTTTATAAATTTTTCAAAATCAGATAAACATTCTGCAACTTCTGTATGTGGTGGTGGAACATACACCGCTGTACTAGGCATACTACCACCAATCCAATTTTGTGATACTCTAAATTCTCCTGGTGTCTTGTGTTCACCACGAACTCCATTCATCAATATTTTATGAATTTCTCTTATTAATCTAGTACATACCGGAAATCCTTCTCTTATCCTTTCAATACTATAATTTGTAGCTTTTACATAATTTTGTACTTCTTCCCAGTCATCTCTTTTTTCTGGATTAATGTCAGTTACATCAAGTAAATCTTCCTCTACAGTTGTCCTTGTTCCTTCAATTCTACTAGATTTATTAGCTTCAATTTTTACATGCATTTTAATATATAAATCTACATTTGGTATTAATAATGAATATGCATTTAGTTCTCCAATTTGTCTGTTCGCTTCAGCTAATAGTTTGTCCAATTTTGTGTCATCCCATCCCCAGTTATAGTTTATTTTGCTTGGAATAAATGCTTTGTAGTCGTTCATTTTTATATATTCTCCTGATTTATATTCTTCAAGTTTCATTTATATCGCCTCCTTGTCAAATATTTTCTATTATAATTTGTATGCGAACATTTGTATTGTATCATGTTATCTTATTATATTCAATCCTTTTGGCAAAATTTGTAAAATTTTATTGATACTATATGTAAAATGTATTATACTATACTTACATTTAATCGTTGCACACTGCGGTGTGGCTTGTTCGTCTATATAGACGCTTAAAGAGGCTCTCCTATTCTAGGACAGCCTCTTTACATATTCTATTTTTCAAATTCACTCATTCTCCTTTTAAAGAATTCATAAAAATATCTCACATTTTCAAGTTCACTCCACTTTTGTACTTTATAATCTTCTGTATCTAAATTATATATTTTAGCATTCAAAATCCCTAACATAAATGGTGAGTGTGTAGCTATTATAAATTGGATACCTAAATATCTTGCCATTTTATTTATTTCTTCTGCGAGTTTTACTTGATTTTGTGGAGATAATGAAACTTCTGGCTCATCTAACAAATATAGTCTATCAGGTTCGATATTGTCTTCTAAAATCTGCATAGTTGTTTCTCCATTAGAATATTTCTCTTGTGCAAATTCAAATCTTGCAAATTGCTTTGCTCCCTCTTTTGTATGCAAAAATTCTTGAGCATTTTTCAATCCTATTTCTCTAGCTAAATTGCTTTCTATACTTTCTTGTAATATAGCATCTTGTTGTATTTTTCTTATTTCATATAATATTTCTTCACTTTTTATGTATCTACTATTTTCTGGTATTCTGTTTATTTTTTTACCATTTTCATTTTCTCCTAGTTCATACTCACATCTAGATGCATAATCTTTAAAATAATCTAATGTCCCAATAATTTCTGGACTATTTCTCTCTTTTCCTTTTAAATTTAATTTATGCGCAATAATATTTAGTATTGTTGACTTTCCAGAACCATTATTTCCATATAATACTGTTATATTATCAAATATTAATATATCTGGCTCTTTATTTTGCAATACATTAAAAGGATATATATTATTATTTTTAATTTTGCTATCGCTCAATTTAAATGTCTTTAGATATATCATATTTTCTCCAATCTATTAGTTTTATAAAAATACTACTTTATTTCAATATCTTCTATATTTAAAATATCTGCATAAACGTCTGCTCTGACATTTTCTTTATCAGGTAATATTCCTAAACTAATTATATTATTTTCAGCTTCATAATCTTCAAATATGCATTTACCTTCTACTTCATCTTCATTTCCAAATTCAATTTTTGTAATAAACTGATGTCCTTCTCCTACCTTGCTAAATAATTTATCATTGTATTTAATTGTATCTTCAGACATTCTTTCATATCTCATATTTTCAATTACTCTTCCGATATATATTAATTCATCATCTGGAATTATAACTAAAACTTTATTATTGCTTAGTTCGCATTTTACATATGATGTTGCTTCATCTTCTTCTATTGAATACCAAGTTTTAGTTTTAACCATATATTCTTCACCTTTAATAATTATTTGTGTGTTTTTCTTTAATCCACTAATCAATTTTTCCATATCTACATTCTCCTTATTCGATAATTCCACCAGAACAATGAAGTTCATATATTATTATAATAATTCTCAGCGTAAAATTCATTATCTCTTAACATTTTGTCAATAGATTCAAATTCATAACTTGCAAATTCACAACATAGCTTTAAAATTTCTTTTTCGTTATCCTCATTTAAAACGTATCTTTTTATTTCACCATTTTTAAATTTAAAAATAAAAACTTTCTCTTTACCTAAATATTCATTCCAAAATCCATTTTTTAATGATTTGCAAATATATTCTTCAAATAGCTTAATTTTTTCATCTGAAAAAACAACTCCAAAGCTATTACCAAATTGTTGTATTTCAAATTTTTCTTCTTTAAGTTTATTAATATTATCAATTCCCATTACATAACTATAATTCATAATCCATTCCTCCTACATACTTTTTATTTCTTCTATCATATTATTAATTTTTTCTTTTTGGATTTCAACATCGTGCAAATTTAGCGCTTTATAACTATAAATATTTAAAACATTTAATTTTAAATATTTATTTAATCCATATACTGCCTTCTCTATTTCTTCTCTAGTTCCTTCTTCTTCACCACCACCAGTAAAAATATATATAACACTTTTATCTTTTATTAATTCGCTCTTATATAGAGGATGTAATCTGTCCATAAAATTTTTAAATAATCCTGTTACATTATAGAAATAATTAGGAACACCAAAAACTATTAAATCCGCTTCTTTCATTTTGCTTATTATTTCCTTCATATCATCTTGAATAACACATTTATCTACCTTATGACAAGCTAAGCAACCTTTACAATATTCAATATTGCACTTATTTAATAAAATAATTTCTGAATTAGCTGTTGCTTGTTCTATTTGTCTTAACAAATAATTAGTATTTCCATTTCTATTACTTCCTGAAATTAACAATATTTTTTTCATATATTACCTCTTTGTTTTAACTTTCTAACTAAATTTATATCATAAAATTACCATTTTATCAATGAAATTACCATTTTTACAAAAAATAGTTGTACTTACATTTGCTTAATTACCACAAAATCTCCAATAAAAATAATGTCAAGAGCGGACTCTTCGTTCGTTCATTTTACTCTTGATGTTATTTATATTGGAGATTAAAATTATCTTTGCAAATAGAATAAAGGGAAATAAAAGGGAATTGATTTTGTAAATCGTCCATCATATAATGTTAGCATAGAGAATTGTAAGAACCTGACCCACTAACACAATCAAGATTGTGAGTGGGTACCCCAGAACCTTGTTACTTACGTAATAAATTGCTCAAGACAAGTTTGTCTTGGGTATTTTTTTATGCTTTTCTCATAAAGTTAAATGAGGCGATTTATATGATATTAGAAGAATACACATTAGAAAATACAAAAATAAAGTTTTATGATGATTACATAGTAGAAAATATTGTTACTCAAAAAGAATATATAGATAAAATTATAATTAATTTGATAAACAAATCTCTTTTATTGTAATATGTCAAAATTTCTTATATAATGTTTACAAGTTAAAGACAAATTACAAGGAAAGGAGGAAATGTGCAAAATGGCACATATGCAATATATTTAAGAAAATCAAGAGAAGATATAGAATCTGAAAAGTATGGCGAAAGCGAAACTTTAGCAAGACATGAAAAAATCTTGACTACCCTTGCTTCAACGCGAAACTTAACTATTGGTAAAATTTACAGAGAAGTTGTAAGTGGTGAAACTATTAGTGAAAGAAAAGAAATGCAAAAACTTCTAAAAGATGTTGAAAATGAAAAATGGACAGGAGTTTTAGTTGTTGAAGTAGAAAGACTTGCTCGTGGTGATACTGCTGATCAAGGTCGAGTTTCAAAAGCCTTTAAATATTCTCATACAAAAATTATTACACCTGTTAAAACATATGACCCTGATAACGAATTTGATGAAGAATACTTTGAATTTGGTTTATTCATGTCTAGAAGAGAATATAAAACAATAAATAGGCGTTTGCAAAGAGGTCGCGAGGTTTCTGTTTCAGAGGGTAAATTTGTCGGCAACATTGCTCCTTTTGGATATGATAGAGTAAAACTAAAAGATTCAAAAGGTTATAGCTTATCAATAAATCAAGATGAAGCACCTATTGTAAAAGAAATCTTTAGATTATATACATTTGAAAGTAATACAATAAATTCTGTTGCTAAGCAATTGAATAATATGCATTTAAAACCTAGAATTTCAGATGAATGGACTATTTCTTCTGTTAAGGACATTCTTTCTAATCCTACCTATATAGGTAAAATTGTTTGGAATAGAAGGAAACAAAAAAAGAAAACGAAAAACGGACATCTTATAATTAGCAGACCTCGTAATAACGACTATTTAATTTATGATGGATTACATGAACCTATTATTGATATTAAAACTTGGGAAATAGTACAAGATAAAAGGAAACAAAATACTCCAAAAGTAAAACATAGCAATATAGTACAAAATCCATTAGTTGGTTTAGTATTTTGCGAAAAATGTGGCAAACCTATGCAAAGGAGACCTTATACAAAAGCTGATAAACCGGCTACTCTTATGTGTTCTAATTTAAAATGTGATAATGTAAGTTCTAAACTTTATATTGTAGAAAATAAAATAATTGAAGCATTAAAATTTTGGCTTGAAAATTATAAAATCAATTATGATATAAAAAATACTTCAAATACATATAACAACAATTTAATAGAACAATCTATCTCAGCTACACAAAAAGAATTAGAAAAAGAAAATACTAAACTTAATAAAATCTATGATTTTTTAGAAAATGGTATTTATAGCAACGCTGAATTTATAAGTCGTTCGAAATCTGTAAAAGAAAACATTGAAAATCTAGAGAACAAATTAAAAGAATATACTGAGCTTTTAGATAAAAATACTGAGATGAAAAATCAAAAAGAAACTATGATACCAAAATTAGAAAATGTTATAGATTTATATGATAAGTTAGAATCTGCTGAAGATAAAAATATTTTACTAAAAAGTATTCTTGCAAGAGTTACATATTTAAAAACACAAAAAGCTATAAAAAAAAATTCAGACCCTACCAACTTTGAATTACGTATATATCCTAAAATACCTAAAATTTAATCTTTTTTAGCAAGGCTATGTAAGGCGGACGACCAATGGTCGCCCCTACAAATACTCTACTATTTAAACTATACATTTTACAGTCAATAGTTAAAGTTGTAATCAATGTCTTTAACTATTGACAACATTATGGTACTAATTCTTCAGTACCAATATCATTTAAAATGGCTTTAGATTTTTGGTCTGGCATACCAAATCTTTGAGATAAGTATCTTAAAGATGCAGCAAGCTCTCCATCAGGTCCTCCATATTGTGAAATGATGACTTTTGCCAATCTAGGGTTACGGCATTTTATATTTATTGGATATTGTAATGCTTTTTTATAAGTCCACATTAATAATTCCCCCTTTCCCAAGGCCATGGTTGTTCTAGCCATCTCCACTTATTGCAAGGATAATCCATTGTAAGAGGGCCATAGACTCTTTGGTATTTATCTTTTAATTCTTTAACTTGTTTTGCATAATGATTGTGCAAACATAAAGCTTTTCTATCATCTGGGTGAGTGTCTAAATATAGACCAAGTTCAATTAGTGCGAAATCTAATTCTCTAATTTTCATAATCATTTCTTCGCGCTTACAGTCTCTTGGGCATTCTTTATGCTCAGGCAATTCCATAGTAGGAAGAACTTCTTCTTGATTGTTATCATTTCCACAATCGCATTTGTAGTTACAATTTCTTTTTTCATCACAAGAATCTAACATTTATTACATCCCTCCCTAATAGTATTTCTAGCTTTTAAATATTCAATTTCAGCCATTGATTGACCTGGCATATATGGGCTAACAAGTTCTGGATAAATAGTCCCCATTTTTAATCCAACGCAAGGAATAAATGTCTTATCCATAGTCTGAATAGGAACATAACTTTGACCTAAAACAGGATTTTCAGGAAATGGGCTATAATTGTCAAAACCACATTCACAGTCATCATACATACCAAGTGTATTTTCAACATCGGAACAAGTTTCTTCTAAGCAGTTTTCATATTCAGGAGAAACGGCATTATTGTTCCAGTTATTATTACATTTACAGCATTTCTTATACATTAACAATTCCTCCTTTTTTTAATGTATATTACATTATATGCTAAAAAAATACATAAAGTGAAAGAAATCCACAAACATTAAGTTCGTGGATTTTTCCTTATCTATATACTAAATATAAATTATTTTCTACAAATTCATCAGAATCGCCATAGTTCCCTATATAAAGAGGTTCTATGTTCTTAAAGTCTGTTTTATTCTTTATCTCTTCTATAATTTTATCAGTTTCCATATAGCTCTTTATGCATAAAATATACGACTCTTCTTTCTCTAATTCTTCATTTTCAGCTAAACATTCTAGTTCATTTCTAGTAGTATTTAATATTAATGTTTTCTTATAAATCATCATTTCTGGTATGCTTTTCATGTGGTTAAAAAAGTTATCATAAACATATACAAAACATTTATCTTTATTTTCTTCTGCAATTTTTATGTGGTTACTATACTCTTTAAATAAAAGCTTAGGTTCTGAAAATGCAATTCCAATTATGACTAATATTATAGCTGTTCCTGTAATAATAGCATTTTTATATTTCGTATGTATTAAAGTATCTAATATAATAAATACTGAAATTGATATAAAAGGAATAACTGGCATAATGTATCTTAGCTTTTGATAAGAAGTTAATTTAACACTTATTAAAAAGAATACTACACTTGGTAAAATGGTTATTAATACTATAAACTTTTTATTAGATTTTTTATAGCAATAAATAATTCCTGCTGTAAATAAAAGTAATACAATAGTTATAAGTATCATATTATCCTTTATACTAAATGAATATGCAAGCTCTTTTATATAAATTATAAGGTGTTCAATATAATTAGAATTATTTAAATTTGAAATTCCTCTATTGCTGTATAATAAGTGATTAATGCAATTTGGAAATAGTATAATTCCAATACCTGCATAAATAATGTGTACTAATGTATATTTCAATATAACTTTATACTTTTTATCTTTAATCATTTTTATTATCATAATAATAAAAA
>JAZRRK010000011.1:0-4294 GCA_045650705.1 Clostridia bacterium | reverse complement strand
TTCTAATTTATTTTTATATATATTTTCTTCTAAATGATTTAATTCTGAATTTTTAAATCTATATTTTTCTTGTAAAAAAATACATTTTTCTGTTTTTTTGTCCACAATTTGTGCACAATCTGTTAATTTCTTTGCAAATAATTTATTAAAATAAAATATATCACTTTCTTGTTTCGTATTATTTTCTAAATTATCTGCACAAATTGTTATATTTACTTGCTTCGCTTTTTTTATTATTTCTGCTACTATATTATATTCTTGCATTGTAAATCCCGAAAATTCATCTATATATACTATTGCATTATCAAACATTTTACTTTCTGGAATTTTTTCATATAGCTTTGTTAATATATCTTCTTCATCGATATATTTATTTTTTATATTTTCTTCATATAATTTATATATATTATTTATATCTTTTAATTTTTCCTTTAATTTTAATTCTTCAATATTATCTAATTCCTCTTCTATTTTCTCAGTAGCAATATTGTGTTTTTTTAATTCTGTAATTTCTTTTAAAATTAATTCTATATTATCTTTTGAATTAGATAAAAATTTCAAATTATTTTTTTCTTTTTCTAAAATAGAATATATTAACATTGCTTTGCCTGATTCTGTAATTATATTTTTATTTGAGCCACCTACATCTGTTAAAATTCTATCTGCTATACGCTTAAAACTTATTACTTCCGCATTTATAGATGCATTTGTGCATAATGTTTCTAATAAGTTTTTCTCAGCTGAATATGAATATTGTTCTGGTGTTATTACATACACTTTTTCATTTTTATTTATATTATCTTTAATCTCATTAAAACAATATGTACTTTTTCCTGTACCTGCTTTCCCATAAATAAATCTTAAGCTCATTTTTTTCTCCCTTTTTATGAAATATGGACGGAGATTTTAACAAGCAGTCAAAAATCTCCATCCATTTAAAAATTATCCTTCGTTTTCAGGTTCTATTTTTTCTATGCTTACTACTTTGCCTTCGTTTGTTCTCATCAATGTTACTCCTTGTGTTGAACGTCCTAAAACACTTATTTCCGCAGCATTTATTCTTATTATAGTACCTGTGTCCGTAATTAACATTACATCATCTTCGTCATTTACTATTCTTATTCCTACTATTGCTCCTGTTTTTGGTGTTATCTTATATGTTATTACACCTTTTCCTCCTCTTACTTGAACTCTATATTCATCTAATTCTGTTCTTTTACCAAAACCATTCTCTGTAATTGCAAGTAATGTAGATTTACTTCCTGCTATTATAGATTCCATTCCTATTACATAATCATCTTTATCTAATTTTATTCCAATAACTCCTTGTGATACTCTTCCAACTGGTCTTACATCTTTTTCATCGAATGTAATACACATTCCTTCTCTTGTAACTAATACCACATTATCTTCTCCATCAGTTAATCTTACATCTATTAACTCATCATCTTCTTTTAAATTAATTGATAAAAGTCCTGTTTTTCTTGCTGAATTATATTCTGATAAACTTGTTTTCTTTATCAATCCATTCTTTGTTGCAAATAATAGATATTTTCCTTCTGCAAAGTTTTGAATTGGTATAACTGCTGAAATCTTTTCTCCTGCATCAAGTGAAAGTAGGTTAACAATTGCTGTTCCTTTTGCTGTTCTTCCAGATTCAGGAACTTCATAACCTCTTAGTCTGTATAATTTACCTTTATTACTAAAGAATAAAATTGTATCATGAGTTGATGCAGTAAATATTTGTTTTACAAAGTCATCTTCTTTTGTAGTCATTCCTGTAATTCCTTTTCCTCCTCGTTTTTGACTTTTATATGAATCTATTGGCATTCTTTTTATATACCCAAAATGAGTTAATGCTATAACACTTTGTTCTTCTTTTATTAAATCCTCTACCTCTATTTCACCTTCTGCTGCAACTATTTTAGTCTTTCTATCGTCTCCAAATTTTTCTCTTACTACTAATAATTCTTCTTTTATTATTTGATAAACCAATGTTTCACTTGCTAATATTTCTTTTAAATGTGCTATCAATTTCATTAATTCATTATATTCTTCTTCTATCTTTTCTCTTTGTAATCCTGATAAAGTCTTTAATCTCATATCTAATATTGCTTGTGCTTGTATTTCAGAAAGTCCAAATCTTTTCATTAATCTTTCTTTAGCATCATCATATGCAGAACGAATTATATTAATTACTTCATCTATATTGTCTAAAGCAATTTTTAATCCTTGTAATATATGAGCCCTTGCTTCTGCTTTATCTAAGTCGAATTTTGTTCTTCTTAAAACTACTTTTCTTCTATGTTCAATATAATGGTCTAAGCATTCTCTTAGTGTTAATATTTTAGGTTCGCCATTTACTAATGCAAGCATTATAACTCCAAATGTATCTTGCATTTGAGTATTTTTGTATAATAAATTTAAAACTACTTGTGGATTTGCATCTCTTTTTAACTCTATTACTACTCTTACTTTTTCTTCTCTATCTGACTCATCTCTAATTGCAGAAATTCCTTCGATTCTTTTTTCTTTTACTAAATTTGCAATATGCTCTATTAATTTTGATTTATTTACTTGATATGGTAATGAAGAAACTATTATTCTTTGCTTTCCACCAGACATTTCCTCAATTTCTGTTTCTGCTCTTAATGTTAGTTTTCCTCTTCCTGTTGTATAAGCTTCTTTTATACCTTCTCTTCCTAGAATCATAGCACCCGTAGGGAAATCTGGTCCCTTTATTACAGTCATTAAGTCTTCATTGGTAACGTTATCTTCATCTATTATCTTAATAATTCCATCGATTAATTCCCCTAAATTGTGAGGTGGTATATTTGTAGCCATACCTACAGCTATACCTGAAGATCCATTGGCAAGTAATGCAGGAATTTGTGCTGGTAATACTGTTGGTTCTTGTAATCTATCATCAAAGTTTGGCATAAATTCTACTGTGTTTTTTTCTATATCTGATAACATATATAAAGCTAATTTAGACATTCTTGCTTCTGTATAACGATATGCTGCTGGAGGATCACCATCTATTGATCCAAAATTTCCATGTCCATCTACCATCATATATCTTAATGAAAAATCTTGAGCCATTCTAACTAATGCATCATATACTGAAGAGTCTCCATGTGGATGATATCTTCCTAAAACGTCTCCAACTGTTGTTGCACATTTTCTATATGGTTTATCTGGTGTGAATCCATCTTCATGCATTGTATATAAAATTCTTCTATGTACTGGCTTTAGACCATCTCTAACATCTGGTAAAGCACGTGCTACTATAACACTCATAGCATAATCAATATATGCTGTTCGCATTTCATTTTCAATATCTCTTTGTATAATATTTTCTTCAGCCTTATCCATAATTTATTCCTCTTTTCTCCATTTTTTTACATAGTAATTATATATGAATAATAAAAAATTTTCAAGCTTTTTAGCTTGAAAATTCATAATAAATTTAATTTGCCAAAATTGTTGCAAGTTCCTTTTGCTGTTCTGTTAATTCAAAATTTTTTCCATTATTTTTTATTAATTCATGTAAATTTTCTATTGTTCTTGCTTTTGTTATAGTTTCTTCCAGTGGAATTACTTCTTCTAAATATTCTTGTATTTTATTATATTGATATTCCATATTTGTAAAATTTTGTTCTTCATAGTATTTTTGCCATTTCTCTATATAATTGTCTATTTTTTCTACGGCTTCTATTTGCTTAGATAAAGTATTATCTATTCCTTCTTCTACTGTATCCACTATTGCTTTTTTTCCTTTTTTTAGAAGATTCGCAGTATCTTTGCTTATCCATTCCTGTTTCTTTGCAAAACTTATAGCATCATCTAACAAATCAGATATGCTATCTATTAATCCTCCTTTTTCTGTTGCTTCTTTTATTTGCGACACATTTTCAAAAGTTCCTGATACTATGCCCATTAGGCTTTTACCTAAATTAGTTGCCTCATCTATTGCAGTATCAACTGCCGCTTTAAACCCATCTGTTACTAATGAATCTTTTATATTTATTACTTCATCTTCGATAAAATTTGGTAATAATGCTTTTATTCCTATATCTACTCCTGAATTTATTGCCTTTCCTAAATTAGATTGTAAAAATTTTTCTTGTGCTTCTTGTAATATATTATTTTCTTTTATATTTTCAATTGTTAAATTCATTTTTTCTCCTATATTTTCTAAAATATTCATTTTTACTCCTTTCATTTTTTTTATTATTTATTTTATTAAAATTAAATTTTATTAATTTAATTTTAATTTTTATATTAATTTATC
>JAZRRK010000010.1:0-3200 GCA_045650705.1 Clostridia bacterium | reverse complement strand
ATATGTATTTAATTGGCACTATTAGTATAATATAACAAATTTTCTTTATTACATTAATACTAGCTACAGAGATATTAATAAATAGCTTGCTAAAAACTAACATATAAAAGAAATTTCCTAGGACAACTCCTAAAAATATGAATAATCTTAATTCACCATTATTAAATTTAAAAATAGAATATAATAAAAGTAATCCGCTAATAACCCAAAATGCAATATCCTGAATATATGTAATAAAATCTGGTGTTTTAAAACTTTTCCTTAAAATTCTAAAAACATCAAATAAAATCCCTATTAACAAACCATTAAGTATAAATATGATAAAAGTATATGCTTGATTCTGCATAGGAATATCCCACCTCTAATTATTTAAATATCTTTCCTATAAAAGAACTTCCTGACTTCTTGTCTAGATTTTTTTCAGAATATGCTAGATTCGCAATTGTACCTTCTACAATTACTTCTGTAGTGTCTAAGCTTAGTTTATTAATTCTTAAATTTTCTCCTTTAACAGTTAATAGACCTAATTCAGTTTCAACAATTACTATTTGGTCATCAAAACTTAAAACATCAAGTACACCAGAAATTGTTAACTTTTCTCTATTCTCTAAAATTACATTTTGAATGGCTGTACTAGTCATTTGCTTTCTTTCATCAATAGTCATATTCTATTTCCTCCTTTTTTTTGTATTCACATTAATTATATATATTCAGTTTTGGACATTTTAGAACTTTCTATATGTAATTTATACAATATCTTAATATGTTTTTCGTTGTATAAGTTTCTATAAAAGATGTTATTATTAGTAATATTAAAATGAATATGCAAAATAACGTGTGTCTCATTATCTCTATTTTTATATTTTCTTTTCTTCTGTCTTGCATAATAGCTTTATATAGTTTCATTCCACTAACTGCTAGTGCAATTGTACAAGGAATAGCAATTATATTTTTTAATAACATAGTCATTATCGAAAATATTACCCCTTTGCCTACTCCTAATCCATATATAATAGCAGAAACAGTATATCCAAAAGTAAAACCTTTAAAACACAATATAAAGTACACTACTAATAGTCCAATTACAGTAGATCCCATTAACCATAGTATTACTACTAGTGTTATATTACTTTGTATTGATTTCTTTAACATGGCTAATTCATCTATATTTCCATTATTTTTTAATAAATCTATTGCAGATAATATGTAATTATTTGTTTCTGTTGTCTGCGATTCATCAAGATTATTAAAAAATACTATTCCTAACAAAATCCCTATTATGAAGATTAAACTTGCAATTATATATTCTTTCAAATTGTTTTCAATGTGTGAAATTAATATGTTTTTAATTCCAGAACTTTTTCTATACCTCTTTCTAATGTTCCTCATCTTCTCCTCCACTCTCTTTACATAGTATGTACAAGTTTTAAATTATATGATTTTTTTCATAAATTTCACTTGACAATATAAAAAAAAAGTGTTAATATATATTTTGTTCATGACATGCGGATGTGGCGGAATTGGCAGACGCGCTGGTCTTAGGAACCAGTGTCAACGACGTGGGGGTTCAAGTCCCTTCATCCGCACCAATAACGAATCTGTTCGAACTACAGATACAAAAATCAATCAGTAAAAGGGTTGATTTTTTTGTTTGTGAAAAAAATTATATTCTATTTCAGTCGGTATTGCCTCGTAGAGCACCCGAGTTATGATAGTATGTCATAACTCATAGGGGGTTAGGACTTATGACAAGTCAAAATCCTAAGTTAAAAAAATACAAACTGAAAGAAGATTAAGTATATAGAACTACACTAATAAATTTTGCCAAATATAAACTTGTAATGTTTGCAATGGCTAAACTTATGAAAAAGGAAACAACAGAACAAAATCAAGTTGCTTTGTATTTATTTAATCTCATATAAAAACTGACAATCTCAAAGCGAAAATCGGCAAATTATTGAAAAATGGGTAAATTTGTGCTATAATACCAAAAGCAAAACTTTTTGCAAGCCAAAGAAGGGTTAAACAACTATTCGGAGGCTAAAACCTCCGAATGAATATAAGGAGGAAAAATAAAATGGAACTTTTCAAAGATAGCAAATTTGGAGTTTCGTTAAAAAGTCTTAAAGGAAGATTTTGTCGGTTAGCTTACGTTATCTTCAATCTTCTTGTAAGCTTGTCTTTTACTGGGTGTAATAACTCTAAATTTAATACTGTCACAACTAAAATCGACAGTCTGGAATGGAGAGCTACTGCAGAGATTCAACAGTGGAAGTCTTGTGACGAAAGTGGATGGGAAGTGCCTGAAGGTGCTATCGTTTACAAGGAACAAGAAGAAATCAAGTCTTACAAAATTGTCGGATATGAAACGAAGTATAGAGTTGAAGAATATCAAGAGTTGGTTGGCTACTATCGCCCTACTTGGCGTCCTAGATATGAAACAAGAACCAGAACAGTCCCTTATCAAGTAGAGATTAAAGAGCCTGTATATGCTACTAAATATTATTACACCATAGACCGATGGGTGCACTTGAAATATGTTTTGTTAGCTTGCGGGTATGACCAGGATTATAATTATCCAGACTATGTATGTGCCGAAAATGAAAGAGTACATAATGTCGAATATGAATACCTGGTAAAATTAGGGTGTGATGATAGTCACGCTTCTCATATCGTGGACAGGGATACATGGGAAAGTTTGCATGTAGGACAAGAAATATCTGGCGAGAAAAATCAATATGGCCACATAAAAGTTGACTGGGACAATATCAATACTACAAACGAGTGAAGAAATTGTTTGTAAATTTTAAGGCTTTTACACCAGGTACGGAGTTTCTGTGCCTGGTGTTTTAAAATTATAATTTTTTAGTAATAACAAAAAATATGTAATACTACAGAAATTTATTTGACATTTCTTAATTATCTGTGTATAATAAATATAGGAAATGACAAATCCACAAACGTGGTTTTGCCGAAATTAGTTGTAAAAACTCACACCTAACTCGCCAAAGTTACAGATGTGAGTTTTTTTTATTTATGTAGTTGCTTATCAACCCAGTTCTTATACAGAACTGCTGTCAAGGCAACGTTTAATGTTAAAGATAACATAAAGGATATTATAAAAAATAGTATTACTTTAACCATAAACATCACCACCTCTCCTACGATATTTCGTATAATTGGTGGCAAAACCACATCTG
>JAZRRK010000009.1:0-9543 GCA_045650705.1 Clostridia bacterium | reverse complement strand
CATAAAGATATCAAATTATAAAGAAATATAATAAAAAGAATAAAGTAAAAGATGTAAACATATTTATTAATAAAGAAGATACATTTTAAACAAATTGGAGGTAATAATGAATAAAAAATATGTTTATATAATTTTAGCAATTATTGCAATGTTAGTGATTTTTATATTTATAAATAATTCAGAAAATAGAGAAACATTGCAAACAAGTAGCGGAGAGGTTTTGAGTAATAAGAAAATAGGCTGGGGAATTAAAAGAAATGATAAGCATGAGCAACCAGATTTAGGAAGTGAAAATTTGGAATTAATAAACCAAAATGGAGATATAGCAATAGGAAATAGCGAAGATAAATATATATATTTAACATTTGATAATGGATATGAAGCAGGATATACATCAAAAATATTAGATGTATTAAAAGAAAATAATGTAAAGGCCGCTTTTTTCATAACAGGGCATTATTTAAATACACAAGAAGAATTAGTAAAGAGAATGATAGATGAAGGGCACATTGTAGGAAATCATACAGTCAATCATCCATCTATGCCAGATATAGAGGATAATAAATTAAAAGAAGAAATAACAAAACTTCATATGGCAGTATATGAAAAATTTAATTATGAGATGAAATACTTTAGACCACCAAGAGGAGAATTTAGTGAAAGAACTTTAGCTTTAACTAAATCATTAGGATATAAAACTGTAATGTGGAGTTTTGCATATGATGATTGGGATGAAAATAAACAAGGAAGAGAAGAATATGCAAAAGAGAAAATAATGGGAAACTTACATAACGGTGCAGTAATACTTCTACATGCCAATTCAAAAGATAACTGTAATGTATTAGACTACATAATAAAAGAGATAAAAAAGCAAGGTTATGAGTTCAAAAACTTAGATGAATTTAAACCATAAAAAATATTATAGATTTTTGTAAAAATCTATTGATTATTAAAATTAGTTTGTGGTAGAATGTAAACGATTATAAATACACGCATTTATATTATGATATATATTCCGTTTTAGGAGGAAAAAATGAAAGAAATAGTCGAAGCTAAATTTAAAGAAATTTTTGGAACAGAAGGAAGATTTAAAACATATTTCGCTCCAGGCAGAGTAAATTTAATAGGAGAACATACAGATTATAACGGAGGACACGTTTTTCCATGTGCATTAACAATGGGAACGTATGCGACTGTAAGAGAAAGAGAAGATAAAATTTTAAATTTCTACTCAATAAATTTTGATGAATTAGGAATAATTTCATCTTCAATTGAAAATTTAGTATATAATGAAAATGAAAATTGGATAAATTATCCAAAGGCAGTAATATGGGCCTTAATAGATGAAGGATACAATATAGATCATGGATTCGACGTAGTATATTATGGAACTATACCAAATGGAGCAGGATTATCATCATCAGCTTCATTAGAGGTATTAACAGCATATATATTAAGAGATATGTTTAAACTTGATATAGATAATACAAAAATGGCACTAATAGGACAAAAAGCAGAAAATAAATATGTTGGTGTAAATTGTGGTATTATGGATCAGTTTGTTATAGCAAACGGAAAAAAGGATAATGCAGTATTTTTAGATACAGCAACACTAGAATTCCAATATGCACCAATAAAATTAGATAATACAAAAATAGTAATAATGAATACAAATAAAAAAAGAGGACTAGGAGACTCAAAATATAATGTAAGAAGAGCAGAATGTGAAATGGCATTAGATGAACTACAACAAGGTGGACTAAAAATAAAAGCATTAGGGGAACTTACAGAAGAACAATTTGAAGGAAATAAAGATTTAATAAAAGATGAAATAAGACAAAAACGTGCAAAACATGCAGTATATGAAAATCAAAGAACACTTAAAGCAGTACAAGCATTACAAGATAATAATCTAGAATTATTTGGAAAATTAATGGTAGATTCACATAACTCATTAAGAGATGATTATGAAGTAACAGGTATAGAACTAGATACATTAGTTGCAGAGGCATTGAAACAAAAAGGCGTAATAGGAGCAAGAATGACAGGAGCAGGATTTGGTGGATGCGCAGTAAGTATTGTAGAGACAGAATATGTAGATAGTTTTATAAAAAATGTAGAAGAAAAATATACAGAACAGATAGGATATAAACCAGAATTCTATGTAGTAGACATAGGGGATGGTCCTAGAAACCTATAGAATGTGAGGCAACATGAATACAATAGGAATAGACTCAGGGAGTTCAATAGTAAAAATAGTAGAATTAGATAAAGATAAAAATATAGTACACAGTTTAATGTTGAAAAAGATACCAGTTATACAGGCATTAGATAAATTTATTGAAAAAGAAAGAATAGAAATAAAAAATATAGAAAAAATTGTTTTAACAGGAGTAGGAAAAGACGAAGTATGTGAAGACATATATAATATCCCAACAATCAAAGTAGATGAATTTATAGCAATAGGAACGGGTGGATTATATATGGCAAATAAAGAAGAAGCTTTAGTTGTAAGTATAGGCACAGGTACAGCATTTGTAATGGCAAAACAAAAAAAATTTAAACATATTGGTGGAACAGGAGTTGGCGGAGGTACGGTATTTAATTTATGTAAGAAGATTACTAATATAAAAGAATTTAGTGAAATAGAAGAAGCAATCAAAAATGGAACTTTAGAAAATGTTGATTTAACAATTCAAGATGTAAGTATCCAAGAAATAAAAACCTTACCTAAAGATACTACTTCTGCAAATTTTGGTAAATTAAATGAAAAGGCTAGTAATAATGATATAATTCTTGGAATTATTAATATGGTATTTGAAACCATTGCAATGATGGCAGTATTTGCTACACAAAACATAGATATAAATAATATAATTGTAGTAGGAAATCTTGCAAGCATACCATATATAAATATAGTATTAGAAAAAATAGAAAAAATGTATGATGTAAAATTTATAATTCCAAAGCAAGCTAAATATGCAACAGTAATTGGAGCAATAGAAGCAACAAAATAAGAAATACGCAAGAATAAATAGGTAAAAAAACTAAGGAGGTACTTTAAATGTACATATTTAACAAAATAATGGTAAACCCACAATTACCAAAACCAATTGAAAAATTGGATGAAGTGTCACAAAATTTATGGTGGTCTTGGAACACTGAATTTTTAAAGATTTTCAAAGAAATCGATATTGATTTATGGGAAAGATGTGGAAAAAATCCAGTAAAATTTTTAAAGCAAGTAGACCAAGAAAAACTAGAATTAGCTTCGCAAAATCAAGAAATACTAAAGAAATATAAGAGTAGTATAGAAAACTATGAGAATTATATAAAAAGTAAAAACACATGGTTTAATAAACAATATCCAGAAAATAAGGAAGATGTAATTGCATATTTTTCAGCTGAATATGGTCTAGATGAAACACTTCCAATATATTCTGGAGGATTAGGAATATTATCAGGTGACCATCTAAAATCTGCAAGTGATTTAGGGATACCATTAGTAGCAATAGGATTACTATATAAAAATGGATACTTTAAACAAATAATAGATAGAAATGGTCAACAATTAACAGAGTATAATAATATAGATTTAGATAATTTACCAATAAAACCTGTTAAAGATGAGAATGGTGAAGATTTAATAATAAATATAAAGATGCTAAAAGATAAGCTATATATAAAAGTGTGGAAAATATGTGTAGGAAGAGTAAACTTATATTTATTAGATACAGACATAGAAGAAAATAAAGAAGAATATAGAGGAATAACTTTACGACTTTATGGTGGAGACCAAGAAATGAGAATAAGACAAGAGATGGTACTTGGAATAGGAGGAGTAACTTTACTAAGAGAACTAGGAATAAAACCTACAGTTTACCATATGAATGAAGGACATTCATCATTCCTTGTGTTAGAAGCTATAAAAAATACAATAAAAGAAAAGCAATTATGTTTTGCTATATCTAAAGATATTGTAACCGCACAAACAGTATTTACAACACATACACCAGTACCAGCTGGAAATGATATTTTCCCAATAGCATTAGTAGAAAAATATTTTGATGGATACTGGAAAGAATTAGGTATTTCTAAAGAAGAATTTTTAGAATTAGGAATGAAACCTAAAGAAATAAATAAAACAACATTTAATATGGGAATTCTAGCATTAAAAATAGCAGGAAAGAAAAATGGAGTAAGTAAATTACATGGTTCAGTATCAAGAGAGTTATTCTCAGATGTATGGCCAGAAATATCTCCACAAGAATCTCCAATAACATATGTAACTAATGGTATACATACTTGTACATGGCTAGCACCAAACATAAAAGAATTATATAATGAATATTTAGACCCATATTGGCAAGATAAGATTTATGAAGATTCTACATGGGAAAAAATATCAAGAATTCCAGATGAAAAGTTATGGAAAGAGCATCAGTATAGAAAAGAAAAATTATTAAAATTAGTTAAAGATAATGTAACACAAAGACTAAAAAATAATGGTACACATTATGAGAGAATAAGAGAAGTAGTATCAAACTTAAATCCAGAAGCATTAACAATTGGATTTGCAAGAAGATTTGCAACATATAAAAGAGCTACTTTAATATTTAAAGATTTAGAAAGAATGACTCAGATATTAAATGACAGTAAAAGACCAGTTCAAATAATATTTGCAGGTAAAGCACATCCAGCAGATAAAGAAGGGCAAGACTTAATAAGATATATACATGAAATATCTATGATGCCACAATTTAAAGGAAAAATACTTTTATTAGAAAACTACAATATAAATGTAGCTAGACACTTAGTATCAGGCGTGGATGTATGGCTTAATAATCCAAGAAGACCAATGGAAGCATCAGGAACAAGTGGAGAGAAAGCATCTGTAAATGGAGTAGTTAACTTTAGTATTTTAGATGGTTGGTGGGCAGAAGGATATAATACAAAAAATGGTTGGGCAATAGGAACAAATGCAGAATATTATTCTTATGAAGAACAAGATTTAGCAGATAGTGAAAGCATCTACAGAATACTAGAAGATAAGATTATACCAACATATTACAATAAAGATGAAAATGGAATTTCAAAAGATTGGATAAACTTAATGAAAAATTCAATAATGTCAACAGGAGGTAAATACAGCACATCAAGAATGCTTGTAGACTATGCAAAAGACCTATACATGCCATTATGTGATATAACAAATAAATACTACAAAGACTTAGAAAAAGTTACAGAATATAATAAAATAAAACAAAACCTATATTCAAATTGGAATGATATAGAAATTACTCAAGAAAATAACTTAGATAATATAACAATAGATGCAGGAAATGAAATAAAAGTAGCTTGTAAAGTAAAACTTCCAAATATAGATAAAGAAAATATACAAGTAGAATGTTATTATGGCAAGATATTAGACAATGGAATAGTTGAAGATACGCAAATAGAGAAAATGGATTTAGTGGCAGAAGACAGTGAAAACAAAGTATATAGTTATGAAACTAGAATAGGATTAAAAACAGGTGGAAACTATGGATATACATTTAGAGTAATGCCAAAACATGAAATGCTACTAGAAAAAGCAAACTTAAATTTAATAAAATGGATAACAAAATAAAAAAAGTGTAGGGGGCGAGCATTGCTCGTCCAAGAATTATGATGAGGGAATTTAGATAAGAAAAATATCTTAATTCTCTCATCTGTTTTATCATATAAAAAAGAAAAAAGTACATAATAACTATAATTTCTTAAAACACCTTGCAAAGATATTTATCAAGTGTTAAAATATACGTGTAAAATTTAATTAAAGAAAGGTTAACAAATGGGTAACAAAGATAATATAAATAACAAAGGATATTACATTTTGAAAAAGACTGAAGCGGAAATAGAAGAGTATAACAATTTTATTAAAAATCATGAGAAAGCTAGTTTTTTACAAACTTTTGAATGGGCTAATGTAAAGAATGCTTGGGATCATGAAGTAGTTATATCAAGAGATAATGAAGGAAAAATAAATGGAAGTATTAGCATATTAATAAGAAAAATACCGATTTTTAAAAACACATTAATGTATGCACCAAGAGGTCCAATTTGTGATGAAGATGATAAAGAAACATTTAACAAATTAATGGATGGAATAGATTACTTAGCAAAAAAATACAAGGCTTTTATGTTTAAATTTGATGCAGATGTAGAATTCTCACACGAAGAGTTTAAAAATATGTTAAAAACAAGAAAAGTAAAAATTTTAGGCAAAGTAAAAGATGCAACTCAATTAATGCAACCTAGATATGTATGTAGAACAAATATAAAAGGAAAGACAGAAGAAGAAGTATTTGCAAGTTTTCATTCAAAAACAAGATATAATATAAGATTAGCAACAAAAAAAGGTGTGACAATAAGAGAAGGAAAAAGAGAAGATTTAAAAGACTTTAAAGAAATAATGGAAGTAACAGGAGAAAGAGACGGATTTTTTATAAGAAGTTTAGAATATTTTGAACAAATTTATGATAATTTAGCTCCAAACAATCTAAAAATATTATATGCAGATTATGAAGGAAAACCAATAGCAGCAGTAATGAATGTTATATTTGGTAATAAAGTTTGGTTTTTATATGGAGGAAGTCTAAACGAATATAGAAATGTAATGCCTGCATATTTAATTCAATGGGAAATGATAAAATGGGCAATAGAAAATAAATGTGATATATATGATTTTAGAGGAATATCAGCAATAGATGAAGAACACAAAAATGAAGGACTTTGGAGATTTAAGAAAGGCTTTAATGCAGAGCTTATAAGATTATTAGAAGGATATAAGGTATACAATCACTTTATATATTTCCTATTTGAAAAATTCGGAACATTTTATAGAGATTTAAAATTAAAAATAAGTTCAAAAAAATAAATATAATAGGAGGTTTTTATGAGAAAAACAAAAATAGTATGTACACTAGGTCCTGCTACGGATAGGGAAGAAATATTAAAAAATCTTATGTTAGAGGGAATGAATGTAGCAAGAATAAATTTTTCACATGGTAATTATCAAGATCAAGAAGAAAGAATAAATATGTTTAAAAAAGTTAGAGACGAACTAAAAATGCCAGTACCATTATTATTAGATACACAAGGGCCAGAAATAAGAATAGGAAAGTTTGAAAACAATGAAGTAATTCTAGAAAATGGCCAAGAATTTATATTAACTAATAATGATGAATTAGGTGATAAAACAAAAGTATCTATAACATATAAAACACTATATAATGAAATAGATGTAGGAAGAACAATATTAGTAAATGACGGTACTATAGAATTAAAAGTAAAAGAAATAAGAGATAAAGATATAGTTTGTGAAGTTTTGCAAGGTGGAAAATTAACAAACAGAAAAAGTATAAATATACCTGATTTTATAGTAAATCTTCCGGGAATAACAGAAAAAGATATTGAAGATATAAAATATGGAATAAAAGCAGGATTTGATTATATAGCAGCATCATTTGTAAGAAAACCACAAGATGTATTAGAAATAAGAGAAGTACTAAAACAAAATGGTGGGGAACATATTAAAATTATATCAAAAATAGAAAATAGGGAAGGAATAGATAATTTTGATAAAATTTTGGATGTATCAGATGGGATAATGGTAGCAAGAGGAGACTTAGGAGTAGAAATACCTATGGAAGAGGTACCACTTTTCCAAAAACAGTTTATAAAAAAGACATATAAACAAGGAAAACCAGTAATAACAGCAACACAGATGCTAGAATCAATGATAAATAATCCAAGACCAACAAGAGCAGAAGTAAGTGACGTTGCAAATGCTATATATGATGGAAGTAGTAGCATAATGTTATCAGGAGAAACTGCTTCTGGAAACTTTCCAATAGAATGTGTAAAAACAATGAATAAAATCGCAATAAAAATAGAAAGTTCTATAAAATATTGGAAGAGATTTAGACAAAGAGAATATGATTTATCAAATATGAATTCTGAGTTTATAATGAATTATGCAGTTTGTACAACAGCAATGAGCACAAGCGCAAAAGCAATTATTGCATATACTAATACAGGAAATACACCTAAGATGTTATCAAGCTTTGGCCCAGGATGTCCAATTTTTGCAATAACACAAAATGAGATAATATATAGACAATTAGGACTTTGTTGGGGAATAATACCAAAATTATTTGAACCACAAGAAAGTATAGATATATTATTACATAAAGGATTAAATAAATTAAGAGAAGAAAACTTCTTAAATACAGGAGATAAGGCAGTTATAGCAGGGGGAACAAAAGTATTAACAGATTTACCAGATAATGAAGTTAGTAAAAATAACGTTATGGGAGGAATAGTAGAAATATAGATGGAGAATATAGTTGTTATATTTTGTATATTAATAACAGTAATTTTGTTAAAGATAGTATTAAAAATAAATTTAAAGAAAGCTAAACATCTTAAAGAAAATAAAAAATTAGAAAAAGTAACAGATAAATTTCCAGAAAACATACAAATAGCAAAAGAAATGTTAGAAATGTTAGGAAATACTAATGTGCAAATAGAAGAAGCAAAAGATACTAAAACAAGTTTATATATAGTAGTTACAAATAAAATATCAATAGCAGATATGAAAAATAACTATGCAAGAATTCAGACAATAGCACATGAATGTTTACATTCTGTACAAGATAAAACATTATTACTATTTAATTTTATATTTTCAAATATAACAATACTATATCTAGTTATTACTACAATATTAACAATATGTAATGTAATACAAAATACTATGTTACAAATATTTATATTAACACTACTATCATTAATAAAAATAATAGTTAGAGGATATTTAGAAATAGATGCAATGACAAAATCTAGATATCTTTCAGAAAAATATATAAAACAAAAGAAAATAACAACTAAAAAAGAGGATGAAGAACTTTTGAAAGTATATGAAGAAATAAACAGATATGGAATACCATTTACAATATACCATACAATATCAAATTCCCTATTTGGAGTACTAATATATGCAATAATTTCATGGATATAATTTACAAAAAAACTATTGACAAATATATGAGATATTATATAAAATAAAAACACAAAATAACATTGTAGGGGCGAGCATCGCTCGTCCGTGCTACAAAAAAATTAGGAGGAGAGCGAATGAATAAAAACAAAGGCATAACCCTAATTGCATTAATAATAACAATAATAATAATGTTAATACTAGTAGGAGTAAGTATACAGATAGTAATAAATAGTAATCTATTTAACACAGCAAAATCAGCAGGAGAGCAAACAGAAGCGAAATACGAGGAAGATAAAACATTTGGAGACAATATAACAATAAATGGAAAAGACTATTCTAATTTAAATGATTATATGGGGGAAATTAGGTTAGTTGGGCAATCAGATGGTAACGGATTAAAAGATTATAAAATATATGGAAATAGCGTGCAAAACGGAATACCATCACCAAATTCACCAGTAGAAATACAAAGTGTAGGAGATAAGACAAAGAATTTA
>JAZRRK010000008.1:0-59185 GCA_045650705.1 Clostridia bacterium | reverse complement strand
TAAAGAGTGGAATTTAGAAGTATTTCTTATAGAAACCGGGTCAAAGCAGGCTGATTCAAAAACAACAGTTTTGGTATCTGCTGTAATGGCACTGGAAACTCCACCCATGACCCCAGCTATAGCAACAGGCCTTTCCGAATCAGCGATTACGAGCTGTCCTTCTTTTAGATTCTTTGTAGATCCGTCTATTATACTGATGGCTTCACCAGCCAAAGCTCGACGCACTCTAATTGAGTGATTTTTTATATGTTCATAATCAAAAGCGTGCATTGGTTGCCCGTATTCTAACATAACATAGTTTGTTATATCTACTATGTTATTTATTGCTCTAACACCACAAGCATTTAATCTTCTTCTCATCCATTCTGGTGATTGGTCTATTTTAACATTTTTTAAAACTCTTGCTATATATCTGTAACATAAGTCTTTTGCTTCTACATCAACTTTTAACCCTTCTATTTCATTTACTGTTTTTACTTCTTTTTCTAAATCTTTATGTGGATTTTTGAATTCTTCTCCTATTGAAATAGCAGCTTCTCTTCCTAATCCTTCTATTGAAAAACAATCTGGTCTATTTGATGTTATTTCAAAATCTAATATGTCTTCTCTTAAATTTAATACATCTACTATATTTTCGCCTAATTTGCTTTCATATTCTTTTGGTAATATCATTATTCCGTGTTCAATTTGTTCTGGATAATCTGCTAAATCTAATCCTAATTCTGTTACGGCACACATCATTCCACATGATTCTACTCCACGTAACATTCCTTTTTTTATTTTAACATCTCCTGGTAATTCTGAACCGTCTTTTGCTATTGGAACAATATCTCCTACTTTTACATTATCTGCTCCTGTTACTATTTGTACAACTTCGTCTCCTACATTAACTTTTGTAACAATTAGTTTATCTGCGTCTGGATGTTTTTCTATTTCTAATATTTTTCCAACAACAACATTTTTAATATCATTTCCTTTTTGTTCAATAGTTTCTACTTTTGAACCTGTCATTGTTAATCTATCTGCTAATGTTTTAGCATCAACATTTATATCTGTATATTCGTTTAACCATTCTATACTTGTTTTCATATAATTCCCTCTCTTTATTTTTATACTTTATTGTAAATCTTATGAAGAACCTTCCCTACTGTATTCCTATTAAGTAGCCTTCCTTAAATAAGGACGGTTAAGCCCCTTTATTTAAGGGGGCTGTCAGCGAAGCTGACTGGGGGTTCTTAGAATTGTTTTAAGAAACGTACATCATTCTCAAAAAGAAGTCTCATATCATCTATTCCGTATTTTGCCATTGCTATTCTTTCTGCTCCAAATCCAAATGCAAATCCTGAATATACATTTGGGTCTATTCCGCAATTTTCTAATACTTTAGGGTGTACCATTCCACATCCTAATAGTTCTATCCAGCCTTCATTTTTACATACTCTACATCCTTTTCCTTTACACACAAAGCATGATACATCTACTTCTGCACTTGGCTCTGTATATGGGAAGTGGTGTGGTCTAAATCTAATTTGTGTATTTTCTCCTAAACATCTTTTAGCAAATGTTTCTAATGTTCCTTTTAAATCTGACATTGTTATGTTTTTATCAACAACAAGACCTTCTATTTGGTGGAACACTGGTGAATGTGTTGGGTCTACACTATCTGATCTATATACTGCACCTGGGCATATTATTTTAATTGGTGGTTTTTGATTTTCCATTACACGTATTTGTACTGATGATGTTTGTGATCTCAATACTATATTATCATTAATATAAAATGTGTCTTGTAAATCTCTTGCAGGGTGGTCTATTGGTGTATTTAATTGGTCAAACACGTAATATGTTTTTTCAATATCTGGCCCACTTGCAATTTCATATCCTAAACCTAAGAATATTTCTTTTATATTATCTATAACACCTGTGATTGGATGAACTGAACCTATTGATGTTTTTTTGCTTGGCATTGTTATATCTATTTTTTCTTTTTCTAATTTTTCTTGTAATTCCTTATTTTTTAATTCTTTTTCTTTTAGTTCTATTGCTGTTCCTATTTCATCACGGGCTTGGTTAACAAATTCTCCTATTACTGGTCTTTCCTCTGGAGATAATGCTCCCATTCCTCTTAATACTGCTGTTAATTCTCCTTTTTTTCCTAAATATTTTACTCTTACATCATTAAGAATTTGTAAGCTTTCTGCATTTTCTATCTCATTATTTGCATTTTCTTTTATTTTTAAAATCTGGTCTTTCATAAATTCACTCTCCATTTTAAAATTCACATAATAGGATACCACATTTTTGCTTATTTTACAATAATTTCCTATAATTTTTTATAAAAAATAACCAGGTAGATTTAACCTACCTGGTTTAGATATTCATTTGAATATCTAAGCTTAAAAGATGTCAATTTTACTAATAAGGTCATCTAAACCGTGATACAGCTGAAGCTGTATCGTTCTGTTCAGCTTAGGGTCTATCGGGACTAACGACTTTTGGAGCGTCTCTACTCTAGTTCTTATCATAGAGAGGTTTTCTGTGCTGTTAAATTCCAGCTGTCTGTCGTACAAAACGACTTTGATTTTTTTAGCATCCTGCGCTAATCTAAAAATGCATTCGCAAACTAAATCAAATTTTCTGATTTTTGGTTCTCCAGATACATTTTCAGACGCAACCATTTTCGGCTCGAACCTAAGTACAGCTACACCATCTTCTATAGTTATACTATACTCAATGGCATAACCGAACCTTTCTCCAAAAGCCTTCTTCCGGTTATTAGTAAAAAAGATGTTGTTTGCCATGCTGTTTTTCCTCCTTTAAGCATATTGTTTTACAACAATAATATTATATCATGCCTATATATGCATTTGCAAATTCTCTAATTAGTATACAATATTACTTGTGTTCCTTGATTTATTTGTATCCCTGCTTTTGGTAATTGGTCTGTTATGATTGTGTCTTGCGCTGTTTCCCCATTTACCGTATAGTTAAGTCCCGCTTCTTCCAATATTTTTTTTGCTTCTTCTAATGTAATTCCTGTTACACTTGGCATTTCTATAACAGCTTTTTCCTCTTCTTGTTTTTCTATTTCTAAATATGGCAGTACTTCTCCTAATATTTCCCCTGCTACTGGTGCTGCAACACCACCTCCTTGATGTCCCCCTTCTCCTGTTGGATTATATAATATTACTACAATTGCTACTTCCGGATCTTTTATATCTGCTACTCCTACAAAAGAGGCTATACGTTTTCCTGTATTTACTCCATCTTCTGATGTTCCTGTTTTTCCTCCTATATCATATCCTTGTACTTGTGCATTTTTCCCTGTTCCTTCTGCTACAACTGATTGCATCATGCTTAATACTTTTTGTGCATTCTCTTCTGATATTACTTCTTCACCTTCCTCTTTTGCTATTTCTGTTACTTCTCCTGTTTCAGAATCTATAATTGATTTTAATAATCTTGGTGTTACCTTTTTCCCGTTATTGGCAATTGTTGCAACTATTTGTGCCATTTGTATTGGTGTTATTTCAAATCTCTGACCAAATGCTATTGTGGCAAGTTCAACTGGACCTACCTTTTCTTCTTTTAAAAATATACTACTTGCTTCTCCTGGCAAGTCTATTCCGGTCTTAGATAGTAATCCGAATTTTTCTAAATAATCGTAATATGTTTCAACCCCTAGTGTTTGCCCCAGCCCTATAAATACTGGATTGCATGAATTCATTAATGCCTGCCTTAAACTTTCTGAACCGTGAGGTCTATAGTATCTCCAACATTTTATTCTAACCCCTGCTATTGTTATTGATCCCGAACAATTAAATTGTCCTGCTGTATCTGTATCTGCTATTCCTTCTTCTAATGCTGCTGATGCTGTAACTAACTTAAAAGTTGAACCTGGCTCATATGTGTCTGATATTGCTTTATTTCTCCACATCTGCAATAGGTTGTTACTTTTCTCACTACTTTCAAGACTATCCCAAACAACTTTTAGCTCATTATTATTTATTTCATAAGGAGAGTTTAAATCATAATTTGGATATGTTGCCATTGCTAAAATATCTCCTGTCTTAGGACTTATTATAATTACATTTCCACCATCTGTACATTCATTATCTATACAAGCTTGCTCCAGATATTTCTCTGCAATTGACTGTATTGTCATATCTATAGTTAGTACTATATCTTCCCCATTTGTTGCAGATATGTAGTCTTCTCCTTCTGTTCCCATGTCTGTTCCTGTTGCATCTGTTAATTTTAGTATTTTTCCTGGTGTTCCACTTAATATGTCATCATAATAACTTTCTATTCCCTCTAGTCCTTGATTGTCGCTACCTGTAAATCCAATAATATTTGATGCCAAATTGCTATATGGATAATATCTTTTTGTATCTTCATCTATATTTACTCCTGTTAATATATTATTATTTTGCAACCAAATTCTTAATTCATCTGTCTTTTCTTTATCTACTTTCTTAACTATTATTTCTATTGAACTATTTTTCTTTAATTTTTTTAATGTTGCTTCATACTCTATATCAAATATATCTGAAAAAGCTTTTGCTAGTTTTTCTTTGTATTCCGAATTAATATTTGTAGGATTTACTGAAACTGTCTCAGTACTAGCACTTACTGCTAATTCTATCGTTCCACTTCTATCTAATATTCTTCCTCTTTTGGGATTTATATTTCTATTAAGTGTTTGCTGACTATATGCCATTGCTTGCAATTCTGAACCATCAATAAATTGTATAATTCCTATTCTGAAAACTAATGCAATTTGAATTATAAAAAATACAAATAGCATATTTCTTAATCTTCTTTTTCTACTAACCTCTGATCCAAACATAAAAAACACCTCTTTTGATTTTATTCAAAAGAGATGTTGTTATTCACATATTTATTTAAACAATCCTGAAATAAAACTTCCTATTGTCTCAAATATTCCTTTTTCTTCTTCTATTATTACTTCTTCTGATGCTGCCTCTATATAATCTGTTTTTGGTAATGTAACATATTCTGTTTGTTTATTTGTTAATTTTTGCATTCCTAATAAACTTCTAGCTTGTTGCTCTAAATTTGTAAGATTTAAACTACTTTCAATTGATACTTCTAATTGTGTATTTTCTTTTTCTATTGTAGCTAATTGTGCTTTTAAATTTTGAACCTCATCAAAGTTTTCGTCTATTTGTGCATTTCTATAACTTATTGCAAAAAGTATAGAAAATATTGCTATTGAATATATTATTACTTTTCTTTTCAATTCTTTCTCTTTTCTTTGTTTCTTACTAGATTTAATTGGTTGTTTTTTTGGGCTTGTTTTATTTGTTGTTTTTTTCTTAGGCGCATAGTATGGCTCAAGTTTTCTAGGACTTGTTTCATATTCATATCTATTATAACTTTTAGCCACTTTTTGCACCTCCCTTAAAATTTATGTTTTTTTATGCGGGTCGCCCATGAGTGCGACCCCTACATTTCTTTTAATATCAATTTTTTTCAAATATTCTTAGTTTTGCACTTTTACTTCTAGTATTTTTTTCCATTTCTTCTTCTGTTGGAAATATCGGTTTTTTAGTAATTATCTTTCCTTTTGCATTATTACCACATATACAATATGGTAAATCTGGTGGACAAGTACATTTCCCCAAACTATCTGTATATGCTTGTTTAACTGCTCTATCTTCCAGTGAATGGAATGTTATTATACATAGTCTTCCACCTGTTTTTAAACAATCTATTGCATTTATTACTGTATTATACAATGGTTCTATTTCATTATTAACTTCTATTCTTATTGCTTGAAATGTTCTTTTTGCTGGATGTCCGTGTTGTTGTTTTGGAACACATTTTTCTATTATTTCAACAAGCTCTTTTGTTGTTTCTATTTCTTTTGTTTTTCTATATTCACATATTTTTTTGGAAATTTTCCTTGAAAACTTTTCTTCACCATATTTGTAAATTATATCTGCTAGTTTTTCTTCTGAATATGTGTTAACAACTACTTTTGCTGTTAGTTCTTGTGTCTTGTCCATTCTCATATCTAATGGACTGTCACTCATATAACTAAATCCTCTTGTTTCTTCATCTATTTGATAAGATGAAACTCCTAAATCTAATAAAATTCCATCTACACTATCTATTTGTAATGTATCTAAAATGTTTTTAATATTATCATGATTATCCTGAACATATATTATGTTATTAAAGTCTTTTAATGTATCTTTTGCTTTTGATATTGCTTCTATATCTCTATCTATTCCAATTAGCTTCCCATCATTCCCTATTCTTTTTGCAATTTCTAAGCTATGCCCTGCTCCTCCTAATGTTCCATCAACATATGTTCCATCTTTTTTTATTTTTAATCCTTTTATACATTCTTCTAATAATACTGGGATATGTTCAAATTCTTTCATTTATATAACTCCTACTTCTTTAAATAGCATTCAACAGTTGGCAAAAGCATATACCAACTGTTGTCCCTTGTATATTAAATTAAATCTTTTGTATATATAAATTTTACTTTCGTAAATCCTAATATTCATTTGTAATATAAACTTTTATAAATTTTCTTCTTTTGTTAAATTTAAATTTTCTTTTGTTTTATTACAATTTTTTTCTTTTGTTCGGTTTAATGTTCTTTTGTTTTTCTTCGTTTTTTAATTTAATATGTGTCTTTTGTTATTTTTAGTTTTTTAAAATCTTTTGTTTATTTAGTTAATTTTAAAATCTTTTGTTTTTCTTTTTTACTTAATATTCTTTTGTTTATTAGTTGTTTCTTTAGTTTTTCTATATAAACTTTTGCAAGTTATATACCTAAATTTGCCATTTTTTCTGCAATTTCATCTGCTTCGTTATTTTCTTCTTCACTATATTTTAGCCATTTTTCTTTGCTCCAAACTTCAATCTTGTTTAGAACTCCTATAACAACTACTTCTTTTTCTAGTCCTGCAAATTCTCTTAAATTTCCAGCTATTAAGAATCTTCCTTGTTTGTCTAACTCACATTCCATTGCTCCTGCAAGGAAAAATCTCATTAATGCTCTTGCATCTTTATTTGTAAGTGGAAAAGTTCTTAATTTTTCTTCAAAATTTTGCCATTCTCTTTGAGAATATACAAATAAACATCCGTCTAATCCTTTTGTGATTACGAATTTTTCGCCAATATCTTCTTTTAATTTAGCTGGCATTATTAGTCTTCCTTTGGCATCTATTGAATGTTCATATTCTCCTATTAACAAAATTTTTCACTTCCTTTTCTCTACCACTTTCTACCACTTTTCTCCACTTCGATGTCATTTTACACTATATTTTTTGAAAAATCAATACTTTTTTTAAATTTTTTTAAAATTTTTTTAATTTTTTTATAGGGTTATCTTATTTTATTTTCCATATAAATAAGAATAAGAAAAACCATGACTTTGAAATTAATCAAAGTCATGGTTTTTTAGTATTTCTTCTATTATTTTTCCCTGTGATAGCTGATTAGTAATTTCACTACATACATATGCAGTTAGAAAAGAAACTTGTCTTTTTTCCATTTCTGTGCCATCAATATTAAATCTTATTTTCTTATCTTTAAGTATTACTGTGGCCTGATTATTAAATCCTTCAGAAACAGAAATTACTCCATCGTACATAGCTGGATAGCAAATTGCATCAGATAGATTGATACACGAAGCAACCACAATAATGTTATTATCAATGGCTCTTTCTACACTTTCTCTAATTGCTTTATTATCAGTTAGTGTAGCAAAACTCATTGTAATAATATCTACATTATTATCTATACACCACTCTATTGATTTTGCAACATATTCTATTTCTCCAACACAGTTTTCATCAAGTACACTACAATAGAAGACCTCACAATTTGAAACGTTTTGAAGGATAATACTTAATACCATACTTCCATGAGTTACATTATTATCTGTTTCTAGTCCTAAAATGTTATTCATTTCTGTGATATTGTATTTATCCTGTATTTCATAAGATATACAACTGTCTATAACTCCTATTTTTATAGTTTTTTCATTTTTTGTGTTACTACATGAGCAACAAATCAAAACTATAAATAAGATTATTATAGTAATCAAAAACCGTCTCATAATTTTCTCCTTTGCATTTAGTTGAGGAAAATTTACATTACTCTCCTCTGTGACACGAATTTCTTAAAAATACATATACGGTAAACTTGTATCTTCTTTTCCAGGTTCAATATCCTGTTTAATAATTTTGGCTTTGCAGTTTGGAAACATCTCATTCATCCAAGCAACAATTGGAACTGCATTACAGTTTGGATAAATATCTTCTCTATAAATCAATCTTTTAGGATTGTCAGCACTAGGCACTCTCTTTACATGAAACCATTCATAAAATTCACTCCTATAGTTATCAAAGATTATTCTTTCTTTTTCATTCAAGTTTCCAAACTCAATTACATCAATAAATATACCAAAATGAACATTAACTTTCATAAACTACCTCCTGTTTTTCATAAATGAATAATTTTACGTATAATACTAACATATATTATGCAAATTTCCTAAAAATACATATAAGGCAAACTCTTATCTTCTTTGCCGGGTTCAATTTTTTTTCGAAAATTCTTGCATTACATCCAGGTGCAACCTCATTCATCCAATCTACAATTGGCTCTGCATTAAAGTATTTGTATTTTAACTGATGTGGACATACAGGTAAATCATTTACAAGTATCTCTTCAAAATACCATTTTTCAAATTCTTCTTTATACTTGTCTACGTCTTTTCCCATAAATTCATCAAATTCAATTATAGTAACAAAAATAGCAAAACCTACATTTACTTTCATAAACTACCTCCTATTTTATGAGCAGAGGGGTTATTACCCCTCTGCAATGACTTTTAATCAAATGGATACCAAGAATGAGGTGCATAAATTGGATTATTTACCCATCTTCTACCATAAGGCTATTCTCTTTATTTAATTATATCTTTTATAACTTCTCCTGCGATTATTAGTCCTGCTACTGAAGGTACAAAAGATATGCTTCCCGGTGTCTTCTTTTTATTGTCTCCCTCATCTTCTAGTACATCATAATTTATCTTTTTAGGCTCTTCTTTTGAATAAACTACTTTTAGTTTTTTTATACCTCTATTTTTTAATTCTTTTCTCATTACTTTTGCTAATGGGCATACACTAGTTTTATAAATATCTGTTACTTCAAATTGTGTTGGGTCTAATTTGTTTCCTGTGCCCATACTTGATATTATAGGAATATTTAGTTTGTTTGCTCTTATTACTAATTCAATTTTTGCAGATACAGTATCTATCGCATCTACAATATATGTAATTGTATTATCTAGAATTCCTTTGCTATCTGGCATAAAAAATTCTTGATATATCTCCACATTTGCATTTGGATTTATTTGCAATATTCTCTCTTTTGCAACTTCTACTTTTGGTTTCCCTATTGTACTTTGTGTAGCAATTATTTGTCTATTCAAGTTTGTTAAGCAAACTTTATCATTATCTATTAATACAAAGTTTTGTATTCCTGCTCTTACCAATCCTTCTACAACAAATGAACCTACTCCACCTATTCCAAATATAGCAACTTTTGCATTTTTTAGTTTTTCTATATTTTCTTTACCTATTAATAGTTCTGTTCTTGAAAATTGATTTAACATTTTCTCTCCTTATAATTCTATATTATTTTTCCTCCTCCAAGAACTATATCATCTATATAAAATACTGCTGATTGTCCTGGTGTTATGGCTCTTTGAGGCTCATCAAATATTACTTTTATTGTTTTATTATCTTGTTTGATTTTTGCTTTTGCAACTTTGCTTGAATATCTTGTTTTTACTTCTACATCTATCCAATCATTGATTTCATCTAATAGTATTAAATTTATGTCATTAACTTCTATTTCTTTTTTGTATAATTCTTTTTCTTCTCCTACAATAACTTCATTCTTTTCTGGATTAAATCCTAAAACAAACAATGGAACTTCGTTTGATATTCCTAAACCTTTTCTTTGACCTATTGTGTAATTATATAGTCCATTATGTGTTCCTAATATTTTTCCATTAGAATTTACTATGTTTCCTAACACAGGTTTTATTTTAGAATTTTTCTCTAAGAATTTTTTATAATTTCCATCTGGTATAAAACAAATATCCTCACTATCTGGTTTATTTGCCACATTTAAATTATGTTTTCTTGCAACATTTCTTATCTCTTCTTTGTCATCATAATCTGCAAGTGGAAATATTACATGTTCAACTAACTCTTTTGGTATATTCCATAAAACATAACTTTGATCTTTTTTTAAATTATTAGCTTTTTTTAATACCCATCTTTTATATTTATCACTATATTCTGTTTTAGCGTAATGCCCTGTAGCAATATAATTACAATTTAATTCTTTTGCTTTCTCATACATAACTCCAAATTTCATATATTTATTGCATTCTATACATGGATTAGGTGTTTTGCAGTTGGCATAGCAATTTATAAAATCCTCTATTACATATTTTTTAAATTCATTTTTAAAATCATATGTATAGTGTGGAATTCCTATTGAATCACATATTTTTTTTGCTTCCATAGAAACATTTATATCACTACAACTACTGTGTGCAAATAATTCCAATGTGCTTCCTATTACCTCATATCCTTGCTCTTTCAGCAATATAGCTGCCACACTACTATCTACTCCGCCACTCATTCCCAATAATACTCTTTTATTTTCCATTTAATCATTCCTTTATTTTAATGAATATAAATCTTTATTTATTAATCTATTTATCAAATTCATCTAAAATGTTTCCTAATAATTTTTCTATTATGTCCTCCATTGTTATCATTCCTTCTAAATGCCCGTCCTCGTTTTTTACTATTGCTATATGTTTATTATTCAATTGCATTGTTTTAAATATTTCATCAATTTTATCATTTTTTGTAATAAAAATTGGGTCTCTTAATAAGTTTTCTAATTCTATATCTAACTTCCCATCTTCCTCATGCGCCTTTAATAATATATCTTTTACATTAAGAATTCCTATTATATTATCCTTTGTTCCTGAATATACTGGTATTCTTGTGTATTTATATTTTTTAATTTTTTCTAATATTTTCTCTTTTGCATATTTTACATTTATACATACCATTTTTTCTTTCAGTATCATAATATCTTTTACTATTAAAGTATCGAACTTTAAAGCATTATATAATAATTTTTTCTCATTATTATCAAAAATTCCCTGATCTTTTCCTTCTGCAATAATTAACTTTATTTCCTTTTCTGTTAGATTTTCTTTTGGCTCGTTTTTTATTCCAAATATTCTAGAAAAAAGATTTTCAGATTTTACTAATATTTTTTCAAATATATAGTTTATCTTAGAAAAAGCTGTTAGAAAATTTACTGTTTTATATGCTATTTTTTCAGGATTATTTCTTGCTATTCTTTTAGGAATTAACTCTCCAAACACTAATGTAAAGTATGATAGAATTATTGTTATAATTATTATTGCTATCATATAACCTAACATCGTATTTATTCCTATAGCCTCAAAATCAACTACTAATTCGGCTACAAAAGCTTCTGCTGCAAACGCACTGACAAATATTTCTAAAAGTGTAAGCCCTACTTTTGTAGTTCCAAATAATCCTAATTTATTATCTAATAATTTTTTTATTCGAATTATTTTTGTATCTGATTTTTTCTTTGCATTTTTACTCATTTGATTAAATTTTGCTTTATTCAAATATGTAAATGCTGTTTCTCCTGCTGAAAAAATCCCTTTAATATATATAATTATAGCTAAGATTGTAAGTTTGATAATCATAAATATTCCCTTCTCTTTTTAATAAAACTTTTATATTCTAAATTTCATATACGCTGTTATCGCAAATTTGTAATTAATAATAATACTATTAAAAACATTGTATTAAATAAAGTAAACTTTCCTAAGTACTTCCAAAAGTTCTTAGGTTGATGCTTTAAAAATTCTTTTAAAGTAATAAGACTTGCAAGTGATGAAATTAAAATGCCAAGAGAACCAATATTTACAGCAATTAATAGTTCCCTATAATTATTCGTAAAGTTAGATAAAAATATTGCTGTTGGCACATTACTTATAAACTGACAAGATACTATTCCTGCTATTAATGTATTATTCACTACAATTTTTGATATGAATTCCTTTATCATTGGAATTCTAGCGATATTTCCTGAAAACACAAAAAACACAAAAAATGTCGCAATTAATGCATAATCTACTTGTCTAAATCTTTTCCTATCAACAATCAGTACTGTTAAAACTACAACAAATACTGTTAATAAATACGGAATTATTCTGAATATACTTAATATTACTATTATAAACAAAATTGCATAAATATATAGATTTTTACTTATAATTATCTTCAAATTTTTCTTTAACTTTAATGGTTGATTCTTTATAAAAGCACAACAAATATATAAAAGAATGGCTACAGTTATAAACTGCATTAGCAATATTCCAAAAAATTCTGATGTATTTATATTATAATGTGAATATAAATATAAGTTTTGAGGGTTTCCATATGGAGTTATCATTCCACCCATATTTGCAGCTATTGTTTGCATTATAAATGTAAAAGCTAAATATTTATCATTTTTAGTTGAGTGTAATACTATATAAGTTAGTGGTAAAAAAGTTATTAAAGACATATCATTTGCCACTATCATATCAAAAAAGAATGTTCCGAAGACTAATACATATATTACCGCTCTTCTAGTATGAAATAGTCCAATCATCTTTTTCGAAATCAATTCAAAAATATTTGTACTTTTCAATCCAGCAACAACTACTAACATACAAAACAAACATGTTAAAGTATTATAATCAAAATAATTTACATACTCTCTATCAACTGGTACAAAAAAGCAAGTAATTATTGCTAAAACAATTGAAACTGATAAAACTATTTTTTTTTTTATAAAATTAAATATCTTCTCTTTTGTATTTATCATATTTATAACCTCTGTTATATTTGTTTACACAAATTATATTATAAATTTAATGTATTTGCAATTAGACAGATAAAAAAATTGACAAAAAATCCCCCATGTCAAAAATCTCCGTTCCCATTGACACAAAAATTGAAAAAAATTAATATAAATTGTTTTTTTATGTAAAGTATGCTATAATTACATAGGAACAAGTTTTTGTTGCCTTTGAAAAAATACTTTTCGGAGGCGCAGTCCTCCGAGCAATTACAAGGAGGAATTGATAATGACAACATTTTCAAAAATTTGGAACACCGAAGTCAAGCAGTTAGCTGAAGCTTGTGTCGCAGAGCCTAAGCTCGTTCGGTTAATTAGTCAATGAGAAGGCTACGAACCAACCCAAGAGGAAAAAGAATATCTGGAAGGTATAGCAGGAAAATATAAAGATACCTATGGTATGTACTATATTTCAGATATGATTTGCAGAGTAGAACATGCTTTGGCAGATGGTAGAAAATCTGTGGCTGGACTCGCCATTGTTCAGGTCTATGAAGTACTTAATAGACCTAGCTATTTTCAGAATGTTTTTGGTGGAAATGAAGACGATGAAGAATGGAAAACCAGAGTAGCTCTTCGAGATGGGTTATATAAGCTTATGCATGTATAATTAATTTTTGAAAAATGTACAATTGAAGAAGCCTACAATCGTAGGCTTTTTCAATTGCTTTTAGATTTTTAATATTTTGTATATAAAACTAAAAGATAAAGGTCAAAAATAACCTTATAACTATATCATTCTTTGTTTGACTATTTAGGTTTTTTATGGTAAAATAATTATGTTAATTTTTATCATCCTGTTTTGCAGGTTAATATATAGACATTTACTATAAAATAATTATTTTAAGGAGGAAACATTAATGGGACTTTGGAAAATTTGGCTTGTAGGAGTTGCCATAACCATAGTTACAAGTATCTTAATCCATAAGGAAGCTAAAATCTATAGATTTTTTGTAGACGTACTTGTAGTAGTGAGTATTGCTCTTGTAGGAGGTATCGCAGCAGGATGGTCAATTGCTCTCGCTTGGCATGCGGAACTGATTTATGATTACATAGTGATAAAAATAATATTGGTTACTTTTGATTTTATATTGGTATCTTTTCTGATATGGCTAGTAGGTGCTCCTATTTTGGGTATCTTTAATGATGAATTTCGGATTTGGGAAATCATATCTTTTATTCTTGTGTATATAGTTGCTTCAGTATGTTGGTCTCAACCGTTTATTAATTATAATAATAACATTGAAGACATCAATGAAACTATAGTAGTTAATAAACAAGAGAATAAACTTCTGTATTTTTGCAATATACCAGTACAACAGGTTTCGGGAAGTATATCGGGTGATGTATCTGGCTCTATTCTTTATGTAGAAGGCGAAATCTCTGGTAGTATATCTACATCTGAAGAACTGACATATTGGTATCTTAATGGAAACGGTGAAGGAAAATATAATTCCGTTCCCACAAATAGTTCTAAGATAAGATTTATTGAAGAGAATGAAAAAACTTATGTTGAAGTTATTACCTACCGAAAGCAAATAAGAACAGTTAATCACAACAACGGCGAAGAAACTACAGTAACCACAAACGAATGGAAAGAATATATATTCTATTTGCCACAGGCAATTATGCAATATCCTCTTGAATAAATTAAAGTTTCAAAATACCGGTGTTTTTCACCGGTATTTTTTATTGTAATTATACTTCCGTCTGTGCCGATATTATTACATTGTAATCCAGTATGTTACACTGAATTTAATATTAATCTATCCAAAAACTTTAAGAGCTTTGGCTGACAATTATATAACATTAGTGTTTCCATTGCTTTTATGCTATGAAAGTCATTAATAAACGGAGAGATTTTTTAGTTCTCTCCGTTTATTATTTAATCAGTAACAATTCTTTAATCTTGATTGAAATGAAAATGCCTTAAAAATTTTTCATAACTTTCAATTTTCACTTCATAATCAAGTTGGATTTTGCAAACTATTTTTCCGTCATCGTCAACCTTTGCTTGACAGTTAAATAAATCCTTAGGAATAGGCTCAGAATAGTTCAACAAAACTTGTTTAAATTCTTTTGTTAATTCTTTGCTTGTTTTTTCTAATTTTTCCTGCTTATAGTTTTTTGCGTATTTTTGATATTTTACAAGTTTTATTACCGAAATAATCAGATAAATAAACAATGTAATCCACATCATAGTCGCGCAATACAACTTAAAAACTTCAGGATTGTCGTTAGAAATTGATTTTGCAATTAATATTTCGGGTATTATAAGGAAAACAGCTAACAAACCTCCTCCCAAAATCCACCGAACTATTTTTTTGTTCTGATCTTGCATGATTTTTCCTCCTTATTACTTTTATTGAAGTATTGATTTTATATAAGTTAAACTAAAAAGCTAGAGGTTAAATTTCCTCTCACTAATTAGTGAATAAAGGTATTAAGACACAGGACTTACCTATATCAGCACACATTATACCATTATTTTACATAATTTTCAAGATGTCAAAAGGGATGTATTTTAATGAAAAATGAAAAATTAATAGTAAATAGTACAAAAGTGCTCTTTGCATCTTAATAAAACTATTCACTATTAACTCTTCACCCTTCATTATTCACTGCAACTGCTAAGTCGCACTTTTGGTACCGATGGTGGGACTCCCTGTCGGCCACGTCGCAAAAATGTCCACCGGACATTTTCCCTCGTTTCATGCAAGCCTTAACTTGCCTGAAACTTCGGTACGCTCCTTTTCGAGCCCCACCTTTCAAATACTTAAAAGGCAGTCTTCCGACTGCCTTTCTTTGGTGCCGACGAAGTAGTTATCTACAACTCTTTGGATTTCATAACGATTGATACAAATATCAATCAATTTTCTTTATTATATCATTTTTTAATAAAATACAATACAGTTACTAAAATTTTTTTAACAATTAGATATCATTTATACTAACATTTTCTAATTTTTAGATTGTGCAGGTTCGTTTTAATTAATAACAGAGCAAATTTGCAATTTTATGTAAAATATCGTATAATTAATGTATACTATAGCTTGTAGGCAAAGTACTGTAAACCTCGTGTTTACATTTAATCCTAGCATTATATTAAAAATTTTTTGGAGGTATTTACCATGAATGAAAACACAAAAATCATTTTAAACTTTGATCCTGTTGCAGCTACTGAAGATTTGCTTGGTAAGCGGCATGAAGACTGGAATATCGCAACAGATGGATATGCAGCTTTTGGAATTGCAATGGCAACAAATAAGATAAAAGCAAATCACTTGAAGAGTATTGGCGACACACACTTTGGTATCACTTGGATTGAATTCATTGAAATTGCGAAAGCATATGGTTTCAAAAGTGGCTATTGTCAGAAGTTCACAGGCACCAGCTGGTCAGATAAAAGCGTCGAAGAAGAAGAAATCATTTTCTTCCATGAGGAAAAAGGTCTTATCCTTCATGCTGAATCTTATGACGGAAAATCCGTGAACAGCGCAAAAGTATATGGAGAAGTCAAAATCGGTGATAAGCTTGAAGAAAATCAGTGGGAAGCACTGATTGGATGCTCTCATGGTGGCAATGGAAATGGTACAATGCATTTTGATGTTGATGTACGAGAAGGTTTCCGTTTTCACCTTGATGCTTTATCTGAAGCTTTTGAATTTTCAAAGAGCTGGAGTAAAGTTCCTTTCCTGTGGTTCCTTAACTACATGGATACTAAGGAAAAGAACTATAGCTACGAGAAAATCAACAAGCAGAAGATTGACGCCTGCACACCTGAAGTACGCAGAATCATTGGTTAATTTTCATTCAAAACAAAACACCACTCAACTTTATAAGGATGAGTGGTGTTTTGGATTTTGAATAGCATTATTTGATAAAAAAGTAGTACCAGATACATTTTCTTTGGAAACTTTTTTGCTAATTTACTTTTGTTTTTATCACTTCCTAAATGAAATGAATAAGCTAATTGTTGTTCCATAAAAAGCACCTCCTTTGAAATTTCTTCGTAGCATAGGACTTTGACTCTGTCATAAGTCCTAACCCCCTATGAGTTTTGACATACTATCAAAACTTTTGGGGCTCTGCTAGGCGATACACACTGAGGTAAAATATAATTTTTTGCAAACAAAAAAATCAACCATTTTACTGATTGATTTTTGTATCTGTAGTTCGAACAGATTCGTTATTGGTGCCGATGGTGGGACTCGAACCCACATGGTTTCCCGCATGATTTTGAGTCATGTGCGTCTGCCAGTTCCGCCACATCGGCATATATTATGGTATTGCTTCATACAATACCATTTCTTATGGTCTATATGCATTTTTTGAATTCCTTCTATCGCTATTTTGTCTTCTATCATCTTTTCTGTTATCTTCTTTAACATCTTTATTTGCTGTTCTTCTATCCTCAAGTTTTCTTCTGTCCTTTTTTCTTCTTTCTTCAAACATTTTTCCTTGTGAATTAATTACCATTTAAAATCAACTCCTTTTTCCCTAAGTTAATTGCATTATATTTTTTGTACTAATTCTTTAAACTTATTGCCTCTTTCTTCAAAATTTTTAAACATATCAAAACTTGCACTTGCTGGTGAAAATAATACTATTTGTTCTAATTTTGCTTTTTCTTTTGCTTTATTTATCGCCTCTTCTAGAGATTTAACTTTATATATTTCTATTTTCTTGTTTATTTCTTCTTGTTTTTTATTTACTACTCCATATATTTTTTCTGTTGTAGCTCCCATTAGAATTAATGTTTTTACTTTTTCTAATATTGGTTCTGCAATTGGTTCATAATCTAAATGTTTATCATATCCCCCTGCTATTAAAACAATATCTTCATTAAATGATTTTAATCCTGCTATTGTTCTTGTTGGACTTGATGCAATTGAATCATTATACCATTTAACTCCATTAATTTCTTTAACAAATTCTAATCTATGTACCACACCTGGAAAATTCTTTATCGCATTTATTTGTTCTTCTACATCTACAAGTTCCTTTGTTGCTGCTATTGCTGCACATATGTTCTCAGCATTATGGACTCCTCTAAGATGTGTATCTTTAAGTTTTAATACATGTCTTCTTAAATCGTCTGTGCATATTTTTACAACTTCAGAATCATATATTACACCATTTTGTAATTTTTCCTTACTACTAAAAAGAACAACTTTTCCATTTGCTTCTTTTATAAAGCTTTTTGTTATGTCATTATCATAATTTAATACTAATATATCATTTTCTTTTTGATATTTCAAGATATTTTTCTTAGATTCTATATATTCTTCATATGATTTATGTATGTCTAAATGATTTGGAGTTATATTTGTTATTACAGCAATGTCTGGACTTTGTTTCATCGTCATTAGCTGAAAACTACTTAGCTCTAGTACTACAATATTGTCTTCTTCCATTTTATCTATTTCTGTAAATAATGGTATTCCTATATTTCCACCTAAGAAACATTTATATTTATTTTTTAATATTTCATATATTAATGATGTAGTAGTTGTTTTTCCATCACTACCTGTTACTGCTATTATTTTGCAAGGTGCTAATTCTAAAACAAGTTCTATCTCTGATGTTAGTTTTGCTCCTCTTTTTACTTCTGCTTCTATTTCTGGTAAATCTGGTCTGCATGATGGAGATTTAAAGATTATATCAAAATCTTTTAACTTTGACAAGTAATTATCTCCAAAAGATGTTTCTATATTATACTTTTCTATCTTATCTAATATATCTTTATCTATATTTTCTTTTTCTCTTTTATCAAATACAGTAATCTCCGCTTCTAATTTTTTAAAATAATCTATTAATGGACCATTACTTACTCCTAGTCCTATTATTGCAATTCTTTTATCTTTTAGAGAATTATTAAATTCTATCAATTTTTTATTATTCACTATATTCCTCCTAAAATATCTGTAAAAATCCTTTTAGCTACATCTTTTTTCATATCTGTTCTTTTATCTCCTATTGCCACTATCTCTTTATTGATATATTCTGCTCTTTCTCTATTATATATTGTGTAATAAACTTTGTTCTCTCTGCTAACAGTATTGCCTAATTCTCCTGTAACTCCTACTCCTATGTTACTGTTTGCAAATTCAGCTACAGCTTTTGCCATTTCTGTTGCAGTTTGTATACTATATACAGTATATTTATCTATTACAGCTTTGTCAACTCCTAATTTTTGTTTGTATTCATTTGAATATGTTACGGCACTTACTTTTAATACATTTGATGCTCCTGATATATTTGTTAATTCATTTGCTAGAAAACCTCCTGTGCATGATTCCATAAATGCTAGTGTTTTATCGTTTTCTTTCAATTTTTGCACTATTTGGCTACATATTTCTTTCATAATTTTAATAACCCTCCGTCAGCCTTCGGCTTCCACCTCCCTTGTTAAAGGAGGTTTCCTGAAAATCTGGCAGTTTTATATTTACTCTAAAATTGTTCCTAGACTTATTTGATTTCCTCTTAAAAAATCTTGTACTGGCATTCTCTTTGAATTCTCTGCTTGAACTTCCTTTAATATTAATATGCTGTCTTTTGCCTTTACATACAATCCTTCTTTTTCATATACTGCTATTACTGTTCCGCCTATCATACTATTTATTCTTGCTTCATATTCTTTAAATTCAGAATGTTTTTCCATAAACTCTTGTATATTTAGACTTTCTGCTCTCCACACTTTTAGTTTCTTATTATCTAAAGTTGTATATGCACCCATTATAGGGTTAAGTCCCCTGATTAGATTTTTTAACTCTTTAGCAGTTTTATTTTCCCAATCAATTTTTGACATCTCTTTATTAAGCATTGGTGCCATTGTAAAGTCTCTTCCCTGTTTTTCTCTCGGTGCTGTTCCATTTTCTATTTGTTCTACAGTTTTTACTAATAGCTCTCCACCTATTTTAGAAAGTCTTTCCCATAGTTCTCCTGTTGTTTCATCTTCCCTTATTTCTACTTCTTGTTTTAAAATAATATCTCCTGTATCCATTCCTTCATCCATATACATTGTAGTTATTCCTGTAACCTTGTCTCCATTTATAACTGACCATTGTATTGGTGCTGCTCCTCGATATTTAGGAAGTAATGAACCATGTACATTTATTGACCCTTTTTTTGGTATTTCTAAGATTTCTTTTGGTAAAATTTTTCCATATGCTACCACACAAAATAAATCTGGATTTAATTGTTTTAATACTTCTTCAATTTCTCTAATTTTCTCTGGTTGAAGAACAGGAATGTTCTTTTCTATTGCAAACTCTTTTACTGGAGATGCTATCATTTTCATTCCTCTACCTTTTGGTCTATCTGGATTTGTTACAACTGCTATTATATTATGACCTGCATTATATATTGACTCTAAAGATTCTTTTGCAAAATCTGGAGTTCCCATAAATATTATATTTAGCATTTTATTCTCCTTTAATTTTATTGTTTTATAATTTCTAGTGTACCAGGTATTATTTTATCTATAAATACCTCTCCGTTTAAATGATCAACTTCATGGCAAATAGCTTGTGCTAGAAGACCTGTAGCTTTAATTTCTATTTTTTTACCATTCTCATCCAATGCTCTTACTTTAACTTTCTCTGGTCTCTCAATTTTTGCAAATTTATTTGGAAAACTTAAGCAACCTTCTTCTACAGTTTGTACTCCTGATGCTGATATTATTTCCGGATTTATTAATACATATATTGGAGCTTCTTCATCCTCTTGTATTATTACTATTTGTTTTAATATGCCTACTTGAACTGCTGCTAGCCCTACTCCATTATATTTATGAACTGTTTCTTTCATGTCTTGTATTAACTCTTTTATTTTTTCATCAATTACTTCTACCTTTTTTGATTTCTTTTTTAATATTTCGTCCCCTTCTGTTCTAATAGTTCTAATAGCCATTTGCTTTGCTCCTTTCATTTATTTTTATAATTATGCATTAGCCCAACGCAGGGGCTTATATATTTAGAAAAAATTGAGGACCCCCGAAAAACTTCCCAGGCGTCTCCATCGTGGGCTCAATTTTTAATAAATATATAACCCCGACGAGATTGGGCGGATTTGAATGTCTTAATTCATATTATTTGGATTAACATCTACAACAACCCTAGTCTTCTTATATTTTAACTTATAATAATCTTGTAATGATTTATTTACAATATCTATAATCTTGTTGTTTAACTTGCATTTTGCAATTATTCTCCACCTGTATCTATATTTTATTCTGTCTATTGGTGCTGGTAATGGTGGTAAAATTTGCATTTCAGCTTGTCCATATTTTTTCAATAATTTATATAAACTTTCTGATGCTTTTTTTATCTCCTCTTTATCAGAAGAATTTATTCCAAACATTATTATATCGCAAAATGGCGGATATTTCAATTGTTTTCTTAATTCTATTTCGGTTTCATAAAAATTATCATAGTTTTGCTCTTTACTACACTCTATACAGAAATTTTCTGGAGAATATGTTTGTATTATTACTCTTCCTGGTAATTTTTCTCTTCCTGCTCTGCCTGCTACCTGCACTAATATGTCAAATGTCTTTTCATTTGCTCTAAAATCTTCTGTATTCAAACTTGCATCTGCCGCAATAACCCCAACTAACGTAACATTTGGAAAATGATGCCCTTTAACTACCATCTGTGTTCCTATTAATATATCTATATTTTCTTCTTTAAATTGATTTAATATTCTCTCATGCGAATTTTTTTTACTAACTGTATCTATATCCATTCGAATTGTGGTTGCCTGTGGATAAAGCTTGTGGATAAGTTCCTCTAATTTTTGAGTTCCGCTTCCAAAATGTTTTACATTTTTACTCTTGCATTTTGGACATACTTTTATATTATTCATTTCATATCCACAATAATGACATTTTAATTTATTTTCCTTACTATGGTATGTTAAACTTATATTACATCTTTTACATTTTGCAGTATAGCCACAATCTCTACACATTACAAATGTTGAAAATCCACGTCTGTTTAGAAATAATATTGTTTGTTTTTTATTATCTAAATTATTTTGTATTTCTTCTTTTAATCTTTCACTTAATATTGAACGGTTTCCATTTGCAAGTTCTTGCCTTAAATCAACTATTTCTACTTGTGGTAATTTTGAATCATTTGCTCTTCTAGTTAATCTAATTATATTTTTTGCATTATAGTATGTTGCTATATCTGGTGTTGCACTTCCTAAAACTAATGGTATATTATTCTTCTTTGCTATATATCTTGCAATATCTTTTGCATTAAATCTTGGTGCCATATCTGATTTATATGATGTATCATGCTCTTCATCTATAATTATTATTCCCAACTCTTTAATTGGTGCAAATATTGCAGACCTAGCACCAATTACTATTTTACATTTCCCATCTTTTATATTTTTCCATTGGTCGTTTCTTTCTCCTGTTGACAATTTACTGTGTAAAACACATATGCAGTCTCCAAATCTTGCTGAAAATCTATCTACCATTTGTGGTGTTAGTGAAATTTCTGGAACTAATACAATTGCTCTTTCTCCTTTATCTAAAGCACTTTGTATCAACTGCAAATATACTTCCGTTTTCCCTGAGCCTGTAACTCCATATATAAGAAATTCATTAAACTCACTATTATTTATTATATCAAAAGCTTCCTGTTGCTCCTCTGTTAGAGGTAATGGTTTATCTCTTTTGATTTCTCTATCTTTGAATGGATTTCTCTCTATTTTTTGCTCAATTATTTCTATGTATCCATTTTTCTCTAAAGTTTTTAAAATTGCACCTGATGTTTCTGTTAATATTTCTAAATCCGCCTTATATATTCCATCATTTTCTGATAAAAATCTTAATACTTTTATATGTTTAACACTTTTTAATTTCCCAATATCTATATCTAATTCTATTTCGTCAATATCTTTTTTTAAATATACAAAATTTGCTGTTTTATCCTTTATTCTGTTTTCTAAATTAGTAGTCTTTTCTCCTGGTGGTAACATTAATTTTATACATTCTGATATGTTGCAGAAGTATCTTCTTGACATTAATTTAGCTAGTTCTACGTTTTCTTCAGTAAGAGCAAAATCTTCTATCTTTATCACTTCTTTATTAGCAAACTTAGAAGATTCTTTTAGTCCTATAATAAAACCTTCAATAGCAGAATTTTTAGAGCCAAATGGCACAAAAACTCTAGCTCCAACTCTTATGGTCTCTTCCATGTCGACTGGAACTATATAGTCAAATATTCTATTTAAATCCTTTGCAATTCTATTTATTATAACTTCTGCTACCATTTTTTCTCCATCACCATTGGTAGTTATTTTATCATAAAATTTATGTTTTGTATATAAAAATATTTTATATTTTTATTGCCTTTTTGTAAATTGTATGCTATAATCTTTCTCATAGGAAATGAGATTAAGTAGATGTGCGTATTGCCACTTTACATATACAGTTTTACTGTAGAAATGGAGGTGGTGTCTATGGTAGAACCAGTATTATTAACCACTATCTATCTATTATTCTTCGGATTAATAGTTGTAACTATCATAAATGTTGCCTTAATTATTGCTTTAGCAATATTATTAAGTAAACAACAATAAAAATACGGCACATTTGCTTCTGCAGAGCGATGTGCCGTTTACCCTTTTTTGTGGTAACCGCATTACTGCGATTTCTCCATTTCCTATTCTTATTATACTTAATCTTTTTTGTTTTGTCAATCTTTTTGACTAATTTTTATCCTTCTATTTAAATATGTTGAATAAATATATTCCTTATCGACTTTCTTTCCTAATGCCTGTTCTATTGCTCTTTTGTATAGCCTTAATTGCCCACTATATTTTTCTATTAAGTAGTTTTCATCGTTTTCTGGTACATAGTCTGTTTTGTAGTCTACCAGCACGATTTCGCCATTTTCTGATATGTAATATAAGTCAATTATTCCTTGTACTAGTATTTTTTCATCACTTTCGCTTTCATATAATTCTTTTACTGGTATGTTTATATAAAATGGTTGTTCTTTATATATCTCCTTTGCTTTTGATATTTCTTTAAACATCTCACTTTGTGTAAAGGCTAATATCTTTTGTTTTGGTACCGCTTCTCTCTGCTTTTCTGTTATTATTTCTTTTTGTACTAAACTTTGAAGTAAACTTTCTATTTCTTCTATATTATAGTCTTTCATAAAGTTCAATTTCTGCATAATTAAGTGTACTGTTGTACCGATTTCTGCTTTTGTTAATTGTAACACTGGTTCTAAAAATTTTGGTTTTTTTAATTCTATTTCCAAATTTTCTATATCATCTTTTACAATTTTGCTTACTGAACTTTTTCCTTCTATCTCTGTTAAATCTTTATATGGATATTTCCAAGTTAATACTTTTTCTATTTCCGGATTTATTTCTCTTTCTTCTATTTCTAATTTTACTACTTCTTCATCTATGTCTTTTTCTTCAAATTTTTCATTTTTTGAATGTTCATATACATCTATTAACTCTTTCATTTTATCGTCACAAAGATTTACATTCTCTATCCAATCTAAATATGATTTACATTTTTTTGCGATTTCTTTTGTTAATGTATTATCTGACATTTGCAAAAGTTCTTCTTTTTCTTTTAGACTTTTCTTTAAATTTTTATCTATACCAGTTATTATTAATTTTTCCCTAGCACGTGTTAAGGCAACATATAGAAGTCTCATTTCTTCTTCTTGTAATTCTTTTTTTATTTGATACTTTATTGACTCTTTTGCAATTGTGTTATACTGTATTTTTCTTTCATAATTAATATATTTTGGACCAAAGCCTATATCTGGATGTATCATTATGTTATCATTTAAATCTAGCATATTAAACTGATTCCCTGTACCACATAAAAATACTACTGGGAATTCTAATCCTTTACTTTTGTGTATGCTCATTATTCTTATTACGTCTTCATTCTCTCCTATTAGCTTAGGTGCACCCATATCGCTACCATTTTTTATTACTCTATCTATAAAGCTTATAAAATTATATAATCCTTTAAAGCTTCCCTGTTCATAGTCTTTTGCCTTTTCAAATAGCATTCTTAAATTTGCAGTTTTGATATTACCATTTTGCATTAAACTAACATAATTATAAAATCCTGTTTTTTCATATATGTACCATATCAGTTCATCTAATTTTAGATATTCTTGTTTCGTTCTAAGGTCTTCTATTAAGTTTAAAAATTCATTTATTTTATCAGATAGTTTTTTATTTTCTGTTTTTTCTAATAATGCTTTATAGAAACTTTCATTTCTATTTTTTAGTCTTATTTCTATTAACTCATTATCTGTAAAATTTCCTATTGGGCTTCTAAGTACTGTTGCTAATGCTATGTCATTGTCTGGATTGCTTATTATCTTTAATAATGACATTATTATTTGAATTTCTATACTTTCAAAATAGTTTGTTCCTATATCACTAAACACCGGATATTCTAATTTTGATAATTCTTTTTCATATATTGGTGCAACTTTTGCAGTTTTTCTAAGCAATATTACTATATCCTTAAACTGCAGTTTTCTATATCCTTTCTTTTTATCAAACACATAATAATTATCATTAATTAATTGTTTTATCTTGTTTGCTACAAATTTTGCTTCTATTTCTACATTTTCGATTAGTTCATCTTGCTCATCTATTTCTTCTTCCTCTGATGCATCTATAATATGTAGCTCTGCCTTTCCCAATGTTTTACCTTCAAATTCCAAATATTCTTGTCCCACATTTAAGAATTCATTTTCATTATATTCTATGCTTCCAAATTCTTTGCTCATTATGTTTTTAAATATTGTATTGGTTAAGTCTAACACATTGCTTCTACTTCTAAAATTTGCGAATAATTGAATTTTGTTATCTTCATAAGTATTATATTTTTCTAAAAATATTTCTGGTCTAGCTTGTCTAAATTTATATATACTTTGCTTAACATCTCCTACCATGAAAATATTATTTCCATTTGATATACTCTTTAAAATTTCTTCTTGAATCTCATTACTATCTTGATATTCGTCTATTGCAATTTCGTTAAATATTTCCTGATATTCTCTTGCTACTTCTGTTGGCTCATATTTACCATCTTCATTTTTTTCTACTAATATTTGCAATGCTAAGTGTTCAATATCATTAAAGTCTATTATATTCTTTTCTAATTTATTGTTTCTATATGTTTCTGAAAACTTTAAAATTACGTTTTCTATTTCTTTTAGTACTTCATACATTTCATATATATCTGAGTTAGCTTGATTTGAATTGTATATAAATGTTTTAGTTTTTAGGTCATCTATTTTTGCTTTTATTTTGTCTCTAACTTCTTTAGCTCTATCTTTTAATTCTGATATTATTTTTCTATCTGATGCCCATGTTCTAAATTTAAGCTCTTGTATTGCATTATATATATCATCCCATTTTTCAAATTGTAGTATTTTTTCTAGACTTTCTATGTCTTCATTTATTATTAAATACCATTTACTTAAATCTGTTTCTAGTTTCAGTTTTTTATTGATATTTTTTAGTATGTTAATAGAATCTCTTATTATTTCTTTTGATTCTTTTATTAGGATTTTTCCCCATATTGTTTTTGAAAAATCTTCCTCTATGTCTAAGTTGAATTTTTTAACTTGACTTTGTAGCCATTCTTCCGGATATGGCATACTTTGAATATATTTATATATTTTTAAAATCATTTCTTTTAGTTTATCGTCATCTCTATATCCACAATATATGTTTACAAGTTTTATAAAATTCTTATCTTTTTCTTCATACAAGTTTTCAAATACTTCTTCTAATGTTTCCATTCTTAATAGCTCTATTTCTGGTGTATTTGCAAGTCTAAAATTTGGAGATATATTTGTTTTATAAAAATTATTTTTTATAACTTCTAAACAGAATGCATGTATTGTAGAAATATGAGATTTATTAAGTAATACTATTTGCTTTTGCAAGTTTAAATCATCAGGTCTTTCCTCTATTTTTTTATATATTGCTTCTAGTACACGTTCTCTCATTTCAGCTGCTGCTGCATTTGTAAATGTTACTACTAATAGTTTATCAACATCTATGTTTTCATTTGTTATTTTATTTATTATTCTTTCTACTAAAACTGCTGTTTTACCACTCCCGGCTGCAGCAGCTACTAATATATTATTTCCATTTTTATATATTGCTTTTTCTTGTTCCTTAGTCCATGCCATTCTTATAATTTCCTTTCTATAAATTAATCCATTTGAAAAGAAAGATTATTACGAAGAAAAATCTTTAGATTTTTCGTAGTAACAAGGTTAAGTTTCCTTGGGTTCGCGCCGATACGAAGTATCGTGTGCATAAGAAACTTTCCTTATTTTTCAAACATATTTTAAAAAATTAGTAAACATCTTTGTTTACTAATTTCTTGCCCATCTTACCATTTTTATATCTTTATATCTATCTAATACATCTATATATTTTTGATATTCTTCTTCCCATAATAAATCCGGCACTTTTTCAAATGCATTAAAAACTTTCTCTGCCTCATTTAAAAATATTAATTGATCTTGACTACTTAGTTTTTCGTATCTTTTTGAAAATCTATATAATTTATCTAACATTTGATTTGCTTCTATAAATCCATAAAAGTCTTTTACTTTTATTCCTGCTAACTTTATTTGCACATATGCAAACATAAGTAAAATAAATATTACTATTATTAATATATATATTATTCCTATTAATAACACTCTTTAGCACCTTCTTTTTCCTTTGCATAAATTTAATAATATTATAGCATAATTATCCATATTTGACAATTACTAAAAACATAATATTGCTTCTAATCCTATATTTATATCTATAAGTCCTTTTTTTGATTTATAATCTAGGTCAATTATCTTTTGCAATATTTTTTTTAGCTCACTTTTTTTGAAATAACTTGCTTGCTTTTTGTATTTTGTAACTAAAAACATTTGATTTGGTTTTAAATTTAAGGTTTCTGTTATATTTGCATTAAACTCTTGTGCAAGTAGTATTAAATATAGTTTTCTGAAGTGATTATATAATGTTACCAAAATCTTTTGTATTGGTTCTTTATTATATAATAATTCATGTAGAGTTTCTAATGCTTTTTGTATGTTTTTTTGACCCAAACTATCTGTTAAATCAAATATTACACTATCAAGCTCTTTTATTGATAATTTATCTATATCTTTTGTTGTTATTGTTCCATCTTTTCCAACATATTCTATAAGTTTTCTTATTTCATTTATTAGTGTTAACATACTTGTCCCACAGGTTTCTATGAAATACTGTAAAGTTCTATCATCAATATTTACTTTATATGCTCCACATATTGCTTTTATTCTTTTTGATATTTGAGCTGGTTTTAATTTTTCAAAATTACATACTTCACCAAGGCTTTGTATTGTCTTAAATAATTCATTTGTTGCTACTTCTTTTTCTATAAATATAAGCACTACAGTTTCATTTATTACTTCTATGTTTTCTTTTATATACTCTGCAATTTTTTCTTGTAAAGTTTGCCCCTTAGATACCTTTTTTTCTGATTTTTCTTCACCTTTTTTTCCTCTAGTTTGCTTTTTAAATAGGTCTGAGTTTTTTACAATGATTAGTTTTTTAGGATATCCAAATGCGGGTGTTTCAATATCTGAAATTAGTTTGTCTACATTTTTTTCATCTATTTGAATATAATTTATTCCATTAATTAATTCTCCAAATATCTTTTTAATTTTTTTTACACTGGTTTCCAAAAGATATTCTTCTTCTCCATATAGCAGATATAGGCTTTCTAGCTTTTCCACTTTTAAGTCTTTTTCTAATTCTTCTACTGTCATCTTATATTTTGCCCTCCCTTAAATAAAGTAGTTCTATTATAAAGCCCCTTTAATAAGGGGGCTGGCGGCGAAGCCGACTGGGGGTTCTTAAAATTGCTTAAAAGAACCCTCCGGCAGACCTACGGTCTGCCACCTCCCTTGTTAAAGGAGGTTTCAGTTAGTCCTGCGCAGTTTTATATTGAAATTCTTCTATTTTTTAAAGCTTTTGCGAAAATTTCATTGAATGTGCATGACAAATTGCAGCTGCCATACTATCTGTTGTATCATCAAGCTTTGGTAATTTTTCTACATTTAGTATTGATTTTACCATTTTTTGTACTTGAATTTTATCTGCTCTTCCATATCCTGTTACTGCTTGTTTTATTTGTAGAGGTGTATACTCATATGTTGGTATATTTTTTTTGCAACCTACTATTAATATTACTCCTCTTGCTTGTGCTACATTTATTGCTGTTTTTGCATTATTGTTAAAAAATAATTCTTCTATAGATATTGCATCTGGTTTATATGTTTCTATAAGTGAACTTACATCATCATATATTTTTGTTAATCTTAATGGAAATGACGTATCTTTGCTTGTAGTTACTGCACCTGAGTCTATTAGTTTGAATTTATTTCCTACATAGTCTAATATACTATATCCTGTTATTGCAAACCCAGGATCTATCCCTAGTATTCTCATTTTTTCCTCCAGTTTCTAGCTTAAACTTTACCCTATTTCGTCTGAACTTTTTTATTTATTATAAATTTAATTATATTTTACTAATCGTATATTATTCTGAATATTTCTGCTACACTCCATGCCTGTGCTGTTGCTCCTTTTGGTAAGTATGGCATTTTGGAATCATATATTTCACTTATTGAGCCAATACATCCTCTTTCTAATAATTCTTTTGTAAATGTCTTTTTTGTTTTTTCTTTGAATTCTGCTATTTTATTATTTAACTCTTCTTTATTTTTCTTGTCTTTTTCTGCTTTTTGCATATTTTTCAAACAATCATAATATATTCCTAAAAGCCAAGTCCATGTTAGCCCTTGATGATAGCTTGAATCTCTTCTAAATCCATCACCTTCATATGTATCTACATATCCTTTTTCACCTTTTGCAAGTGTTTTTATTCCATACTTTGTTATTAATTTTTTTTCTACTGTCTCTATCATGTTTTGAGCCATTTCTGAATTTGGTTCTATTACCGGATAACTTAATGCTATGCTAAATAGCTGATTTGGTCTTACTTTGTTGTCTCCTAAAACATCATACAAGCATTTCTTTTTTGCATTATAGAATTTTTCCTCAAATGACTTTTTGCACTTTTCTGCCATTTCAGCATATTTTTTTGCTTCTTTTCTTTCACCAAATTTTTTGCATAATTCTTCCATAATTTTTAAGCTATTGTACCATAAGCTATTTACTTCTACTGCCTTTCCATTCCTTGGAGTAAAGCATTTATTACCATATTTTGCATCCATCCAAGTATTTTGTGTATCTTCTGTACCTGATGATATTAAACCATCTTCATCTAAATAAATATTGTTATTATCTATATCTATCCCTTTTGAATAATTTTCAATTATTGATTTTAATTTTTTATATACATGTTCTTTTATGAAATCAATGTCTCCTGTATAGTTTATGTATTTTTTTACTTGTTCAAATAATAATAATGAGCTGTCTACGCTATTATATAATGGTCTATTATCATATCCTGAATACCCATTAGGAACTAATCCAAATTTTATATCTCTTATTGCTGTTAATAAAATATCTTTTGCATATTCATACTGTTTTGTTTTTAATAACAAAGCTTCAAAAGAAAGTAATGCATCTCTACCCCAATCTAAAAACCATGGATACCCGGCAATAATAGTATGGAATCCAAAACTTGGTCTATATACTACAAAATTATCCATAGCTATAGTAAAATATTTTAACATATCAATTTCACTTGCTCTTTCTTTTGTTAATTTTGTAATATCTTCTTTCTTTTCTATGAATTCTGCTTTGTGCATTAATTCATTAATTCTTATAATTTCTTTGTTTATTACAGTTCTTGCATTTAGCTCCTCTATATTTTCTTCTAATGAACAAGCAAATGTAAGTTCTGTTTCTGCGTTTTCTTGTATTTCAACTTCATACCTTCCTGGTACTGCAAGATTTTCTTCTGGGAAGAACCCTCTTTTTTCTTCTTCAATATAATACATGTTGTTAAATGTATCATTATAATGCTCTATATATGTTCCTTTAGACATATGCAAATATACTGGGTTATTCGTATATTCATCTATTTGTAATTTTACTTTTTTATCTCTTACAATTTGTTTTATATTAAATTGATGATTTGTATTCATTGAATGGAAATCTCTAAAAGTTACTATTGGTGCTACTGTAAATTTTGCCTTTGGACCTTTATTTTTTATATTATATAAAACACACACTGTATTTTTCCCATGTTCCATACATATAACTTTACTAATTTTCATATTTTCTACTTTATATGTAAATATTGGTACATATTCTTTTTCAAAGCTCTGTAAATATTTATAGCCATCTGAAATATAATTTTTGCACATATTTGAATATAAATTATATTTTTTGCTTTCTATTTCTATACTTTCATCTAATTTTGATAAAATCACATGTCTTCTAGCTGGAGGTGTAAGTGGTGCTACTAATAGTCCATGATATTTTCTTGTATTAATACCTAAAATAGTTGATGAACTATATCCACCTATTCCATTTGTTATAATCCATTCTTTTGTTATTCCTTCTCTTAGTTCTAATTGTTCTTTGTCTAATTTCATTTGTATATCTTCCTCCTCCAAAATGCGAAGCATTTTGTGCTATTCACTATTCATGATTCACTATTCACTCTGGCTGGTCAAGACCAGACTCTACACTTAGTATCTTTTTCCAAGCCCGGACGAGCAATGCTCGCCCCTACATCATCATTTTTTCTTTGTTTTTTCTTTTTTTATTTCGCTTAAGAATTTTTCCTTTTCCTTTTTCTCAACTTCATCTGTCATTTTTTTTGCTCTTTCATGTATTTTTTTATTTATATTTGTAGTTTGCTCACTTTCTTTTATTGACTCTATTCTGTCTCTATACTTAGCACTAAATTTACTCTTTGCCTTTTCTCTTTTTACTTTTTTATTTTTTTGTTTTTTAATAGGTTTGTTTTTCTTTTTATTTTCTTTTAATTTAGCATTTAATAATACATATTGTTCATCATTTTTTTTATCTTTAAATTTCATGTCGTTTAATATTATTTCTACTATTTGTTTTCCTAAAGCATCAGGATTATGTCTAATATATTCTCCTTCTGTGCATGATACATCGCCTCTAACTATAGTTACTCCTTTTATGTTTTGTTTATCTATATCTACTAAACTTGCTCCTGATTTATTATATTTTCTAAGTATCTCCGGTATTATATCTCCATTATCACATATACAATAATCTATTATATTCTTTCCTGCATGGTCAACTATAGCATTTATGTGGTCAGAAAGTGCATAATCATCTGTATGACCATTCTCAGTCATTATATTTGATATGTATATTTTATATGCTTTACTGTCGCGAATTGCTTTTGCCACATTTCTTATTAATAAATTTGGTATTACACTTGTATATAATGAACCTGGTCCAATTACTATTGCATCTGCTTTTTGTATAGCTTCAACTATTCCTGGAGTTGTTCTACAATTTGTTGGTTTTATATACACTCTATTTATCTTTGTTACTTTATTTGATGTTATTTCGGCTATTTTCTCTTTTTCTTCTATAACTGTTCCATCTTCTAATTCTACACATATTCTCATTTCATCTAGAGTTGCTGGTAAAACTTTTCCTATCATTGATAATATATTATTACTTTTTTGTATACCTTCAGCAAAATCTTTATTTGCCTGTTCTATTGCTTCAAAATATGAATCTCCAAATGTACCATTTTTTGTTGGTAAATTCATAATTTTATTCATTTCTTCGCTATTTTTAGCTAATGCTACTATACTATTTCTTAAATCATCTGTTGGTCTTCTTTTATTTTTATTTCCATAGCTTGATACTGTGATTATAGCTGTTAAATTATTTGTATAATTTTTTAATCCTGTAAGTACTTTATTAAGTCCAATACCTCCACCTATAACTACTACATTAGGACCTTTATCTTTTGAATCTACAAGGGCTGTTGTAGCCTTTCCATCTTGTAAAACTGCTAATTCTAATGTTCTTTTTTGCATATATACAATTCCTATTATAAATAAAGTTATTCCTGCTACAAATGTAATAACTATTTTTATAATGTCCATTAATTCTAGTCTATCTAGAACTAATATCTGTGCAAATCCATAGCAAGCAAGAACCATTCCTACTAGCATTACAAATATCCATCTCTTTATTTTTGTACTATTTTTTAGCCATTTAAAAAAACTTTTCATTTCCTATTTCCTTCCTTATTCTCCAATTACCTTAATTTCTAATTCTAAATCTATATTATAGTTATTTTTTACGACTTTTCTTATGTATTCTACTAATTCTAACATATCTTCTGCTGTTGCTTTTCCTTTGTTAACAATAAATCCTGCGTGTTTTTCAGATACATAAGCATCTCCTATATTATATCCCTTTAATCCAGATTTGTCTATAATTTGAGCTGGAATATATTCATTTTTTCTTTTAAATATACTACCTGCATTAGGAAATTCGATGGGTTGCTTTTCTCTTCTCTTTTTAGAGTTTTCTTCCATTTTAGTTTTAATATTTTCTTGTTTGTCTTTATTAAGCTTGATTTTTGTAGATATTATTATATCATTAGTTTCATCAAAGATGCTATATCTGTAGCTAAATTTATGTTCTTTGTTTGAAATTGTTTTTATGTTTAAATTTTTATCTAAATATGTAGTTTCTATTACAATATCTTTAAATTCTCCACCATAAGCTCCAGCATTCATTTTTACTGCTCCACCTACAGTCCCTGGAATTCCACTTGCAAATTCTAAACCTGATAAACTATTTTCATATGCTTTTTTTGCTAAAATTGGTAACTTAACTCCCGATTCTACTTCTATTTCTTCATCTTGTATTTTTATATTATTCAAATCTAATTTTACCATAATTCCTCTGATACCTTTATCTTTTACCAATAGGTTTGTTCCATTTCCTATTACGGTTAATGGAATTTCACGTTTTTTAGCTAAGTCTATAACGTACTTCAATTCTTCTAAATTGTTTATCTTAACAAAAACATCTGCTGGTCCACCTATTTTTAAAGATGTATGTTTACTCATTGGTTCATCTTTAAAAACTCTGTTCTCATTTATTTTTTTTATTATCTCTTGATACATTTCTTCCATTTAATCACCTATTATATTATATATAACTACCTTAAAATTTTACCATTTTTTTCATAAAAAGTAAAGGCGTATGAAAAAAGGCACGGTGTACGTGCCTTTGATTATTATTTCCTTAATTTTTGTCTTACATATTCATATAGTACTATTCCTGTTGCTACTGAGGCGTTTAGACTTTCTGTTTTACCTAACATTGGAATTTTTATTTTTTTGTCTGACATTTCTTGTACTTCTTTTGATACTCCATTTGCTTCATTTCCTATTACTATAACTGTTTTATGATAGTCTATATCATACATACTTTTATCTGTATCTAGTGATGTTGATACTACTGTGTATTTGTGTTTTTTTAGTTTTTTTATTGTTTCTACTAAGTTATCACTTTCTATTACGTTTACTCTAAATATTGCTCCCATGGTTGAACGTACTACTTTTGAATTGAATACGTCTCCACTTTTCTTTGATACTATTATTTGTTTTAATCCTACACTATCTACTGTTCTTAATATTGTTCCTAAATTTCCTGGATCTTGTATGTCGTCTAAAACAACTATCATATCTTCTGTAAAATCTATCTCTTTTTCTTTATTTTGCTTTCCTACTACTGCTAATATTCCTTGTGGATTTTGTACCTCTGTTATTGTATTAAATACTTTTTCATCTACATATACACAATCTCTCTTAGCAACTTCATACATTGCGTCTTGATTGATTTTTTCACTTTTATTACAATTATCACATACTATGATTTTTTTTACGTCTTGGTCTTCTTCTATTGCTTCTTTTATTAATTTTATGCCTTCTACAACATATTCTCCATATTCATCACGATATTTTTTTTCTTTCAGTTTACGTATGTGTTTTATTGTTTCATTGTCTTTACTGGTTATTATCATATAAATACATTCCTTTCTATAAAGTCCGCCCAATCTCGTCGGGGTTATATATGTTTTTCTCAATAAAAATGTCAAGATGGCTACGAAGGCAATCCGTAAGCCGTTGGCTTCTCGCCATTTTTCTTTCGAAAAAATATATAAGCCCCTGCGTTGGGCTAATTACTCAACAACTCTATTATTTCTGTTATTACATTTCTTTGGTCTTGCACCTTATATGTTATATATGGTGTTACTCCTGTAGAAAATTTTATTTGATTATTATATTTATGTACTAAGCCTGCCATATCTAGTGTGCATTTTTCTGCGTCAAAATATAATACAATATTATTTTGCTTTTGTAGCACTTTTATTATACCACTATTTTTACACATTTCTTTTATTTTTGCAATATTTATTAAATTTGTAACTTCTTCTGGCAGTTTTCCATATCTATCTTCTAAATCTTCTTTTATGTTACTTAAGTCTTCTTCTGTTCTACATAGTGCAATGTTTCTGTAGCTTTCCATTTTTAAGTCTGAGTTTTCTATATATGAATCTGGTATGAAGCTTGATACATTGATATCTATTGTAATTTCTGGTTCTTCTTCTACCACTATTCCTTTTTGTTCTTTTACTACTTCATCTAATATTTTGCAATATGTATCATATCCAACTTCGTCTATATGACCATGTTGTATTTCTCCTAATAAACTTCCTGCTCCTCTTATTTCTAAGTCTCTCATTGCTATTTTGAAGCCTGAACCAAATTCTGTGAATTCTTTTATTGCTTTTAATCTTTTTTCTGCTACTTCATTTATCATTTTATCACGTTTATATGTGATATATGCATAGGCTTGTTTATCACTTCTACCAACTCTTCCACGGATTTGATATAACTGTGCTAAACCTAATCTATCTGCATTTTCTACTATTATTGTATTTGCATTTGGTATGTCTATTCCAGATTCTAGAATCGTTGTGCATACAAGTATATCTATTTCTTTATCAACAAATCTTTGCATTATATCTTCTATTTCGCTTCCTGACATTCTTCCATGTGCATAAGCTATTTTTGCATTGGGAACTAATTTTGATATATCATCTGCTCTTTTATCTATATTTTCTACATTATTGTATAAATAAAATACTTGGCCTTCTCTTTCTAGTTCTCTCATTATTCCTTCTCTTACAACTTCATCATCATATTCTAATACATAGGTTTGAACTGGTCTTCTGTTGTGTGGTGGTTCGTATAGGCATGACATATCTCTTATTCCTACTATTGACATATGAAGTGTTCTTGGTATTGGTGTTGCTGTCATTGTTAATACATCTATATTGTTTTTTAGTTTCTTTATTTTTTCTTTGTGTTTTACTCCAAATCTGTGCTCTTCATCTATTATTAATAGTCCTAAATTTCTGTATTCTATTTTGTCATTTAATATTTTATGTGTTCCTACTACTATATCTACTTCTCCTGTTTTTAATCCATCTATAACTTCTTTTTGTTTTGATGATGATACGAATCTGTTTAAAAGTTCTATTCTTATAGGATAGTCTTTCATTCTTTCTTTAAAGCTATCATATTGCTGACTTGCAAGAATTGTTGTTGGTGCTAAGTATGCTACTTGTTTTTGATCCATGCATGCTTTAAAAGCTCCTCTTATTGCAACCTCTGTTTTTCCATATCCTACGTCTCCGCAAAGTAGCCTATCCATCGGTTTTTCACTTTCCATATCTTTTTTCATTTCTTCGATACTTCTTAGCTGGTCATTTGTTTCAACAAATGGAAATTTTTCTTCAAATTCTTTTTGCCATTCTGTATCTTTTGAAAACATAAAGCCTTTTGCTTTTTCTCTTTTTGCATATAACTCTATTAAGTCTTTTGCAATTTCTTGCAGGTTTGACCTTACTTTTGCTTTTGCTTTTGCCCAGTCCTTGCTTCCCAGTTTATTTAGCCTTGGTGCACCATCTCCTGAACCTATATATTTTTTGACATTATCTAGACTACTTGTTGGAACGTAAAGTATTCCATCATCTTTGTATCTTATTTTTATATAGTCTTTTGTAACATCATCTGTTTTTATTGTGTTTATACCTATAAATTGCCCTAAACCATTTGTTCTGTGAACAATGTAATCCCCAACTTTTAAATCTGAGAATATTATTGTTTCACCTTGTCTAAATTGCTCTGGTGCTTTTCTTCTTTTTTTAGGTATGTTAAATAATTCTTCTATTGATATTACTAATAAATTGAAATCAAAGCACTCAAAGCCCTCTGTTAGAGAGCCTTCTGTTATTATTAATTTTTCTAAGTGTTTCGGACTGTTTATTTTTTCTGCCAATAATTCTTTCGTTCTTTTTATATTGTTTTGAGAGCCACACAAGATTGCTATTGTTGTTCCTTCTCCAAGCCCTTCTTGTACTTCCTTAAACAATAAATCCATTGAACTACGAAAAAAGTTGACCTCCCTATAGCTAAAGCTATATCCGTTTCTTTTTGCATGCATACTTTGTTTATCTACAAAACCTATATCTTTATTTTCTAAGTATATGGTTTGTGTATCTTTTATTCTATCTAAAAATTCAATGTAATCTTCTATTTTTTTAAGTAATTGTGGTACATATCTTTTCTTTTCTATTAGTGATTTAATTAAATTTTTTGTGTCCTTTATAATATTCTCTGACCTTGCTTTTATTTTGCTTACTTCATCTAGGAATATTACGTAGTTTTTCTTTATATAGTCTATAAATGTATTGTTTGAATTTGTGTAAAAAATATTCCAGTATTTATCTATTTTAGTTGTATAATTTCCCTCTAATATTTCTTCTTTATCTCTTTGGTCTTCTATTTCTTCTGCTATTTCAGATAATTCTTTTCCTAATACAAATTCATGAGCTGGGAAAATTTTTACCGCTTCTTTCTTATCTTTTGACCTTTGTGTATTTATATCAAAAGTTCTTACAGAATCAATTTCGTCTCCCCAAAGTTCTATTCTTATACCTTCTTTTTCAGAAATAGCTATATCAATAATTCCGCCTCTTATGCTAAATTCAGATTTACTTTGTGCTACTTCTGTTCTCTCATATCCCAGTAGCACAAGTTTTTGCTTTATTTCTTCTAAATTAATTGTTTCTCCAATTTTTAACTCTAATATGTTTTTGTATAGAACTTCTTCTGGTATAATCTTTTGGCTTACTGCTTCAATTGTTGTAACAATTATTTTAGTTCTTTTGTTATGTATTCCATTTAGACAAGCTATTCTGTTATATATAATATCCTTGCTCTCTGCTAGATAGTCATATGCCATGATTTCTTTCTTCGGAAAATAGCTAATATCCTTTGTAAAGTATTCTAAATTTTTGATTATTTTCTTTGCTTGCAATTCATTATATGTAATTATACAGATTGGTTTTTCTGTATAGAAATGAGTGGAATAGGTAAAATGCACCTTTCCACTATCTGTTAATCCTGAAAGCATTATTGGATTAACATTGTTTTTTACATTTTCAATATAATCATTAAACTTTTTGAAATTAGGTAATATCTTTACTATATCGTTCATTTTCTCTCCTCTTTAAAATTACACTATTTATCTATTATACCATAGATTTCAAGGAATTGGAAGTTATTGTTCTAAACTATTCAATAAATCCTTTAATTTGATATTGCCTTTTTGTAAATTATATGTTATAATTCTCTTCATAGAAAATGAGAATAAGCAGAGTGTGTTGCCACCTACATATTTACACAGATACTTCTGTGAGAAAGTGAGGTGGTGCTATGGAAGCATTTTTAATACAAACTATATGGTTATTATTCTTTGGATTAATAACTGTTACTAGCATAGCAATTGCCTTAATTATTGCTATTGTAATAATTTTAAGCAAAAAATAAAAACCCATTCTGCTTGACCGTGGAAATGGGTTTTCTCTTATCCGTGGCAACACACTTTGTGTTACTCATTTTCTATCTATATTATACATACTTTTTAGCAAAAAGTCAATATTTTTTTAACATATTCTAAAACATATCATCCACATTATCGTTATTTACTTTCATATATATACTTAAATTATCTTCTTGGTCGCAGGTTGCTAAGAATATTTTACTTGTATCTTTTATTCCTTGTTTTTTTGCTTGTTTTTCTAACCATTCTTTATCCTTACTTAATATTTTCAAATTTTCTTCTAATACAATTCCATCTAGTACCACATTTAGAATCAATTTTTCTTGCTTTCGTTTTAAATTTAAGTCTTCTAGGGTTACTGGTTTTCTTTCTGATTTTGGTATAAAGCTTATCTTTCCATTTGTTTCTAATACTGCTGTTTGTATTTCGCTTATATTAAAATATCCATTTGTCCTGCACTGCATTAAAAATTCATTTATATCTACTTTTCCTTTTTTGAAATTATTTCTATATAATTTTCCATTATCCAATAATATTAACGTTTTTCCTTCAACTATTCTCCTTGCCTTTAAGCTATGATTTGTTGTGTATGATATTAGTACTGTTACTAATGCATACACTACCATTGCGGTTAGTGGCTGTGTAAAGTCACTTTCTAGTGCTGTAGCCATTTCTGCGGCTATTGAACCTATTGTTATTCCTATTATATAATCAAACAGATTTAGGTGAGACATTTCCTTATTTCCCATTATCTTGCTTAATATAAATAACACTACTATTGAAGCAATAGATAGCCAAACAATTTTTAAAATTTCCATACTCTCTCCTATACTATATATTCAATCTTGCTGTTTGGGAAGTATAGTTGCATCTTTTCTCTAAAAAATTCTTCTCCTTCTCTTCGTATTTGTTCTTTATACATATATTTTCCTTTGCCTCTACCTGTCATTTTTTCTTCGTCAAATAGCTTTATTGCATTTGGGAATGCTTCCCCATTTATCATTTTGTGAACATAGCTATATGTCATAAATATTAATTCAAAAAATGCTTCTTTTTTAACATCTTCATTTAAATTTTCTTTTAGATATATAATTAGCTCCTCATATAGTTCTTTCCAATTATCTACTAAAATTATTGGTGCTATTAGTATTCCTATTTTATATCCCGCTTTTTTCAACTTGTTTATTGCTTCTACTCTATTTTTTAAATGTGATGTTCCAAATTCTACTCTTTGTATAATTTTTTCTGGATTAACACTCATTCTAACTATTACTCTTCCATTATGATTTAAATTTAATATTGGGTCTACTATATCAAATTTTGTTGGGAATGTTAAATATCCTCTATTGTTTTCAGCAAACTTTGGTATTGTCCATTCTAAGTTTCCTGTTATTGTATTTTCTAATATTAAATCACTATTACTTCCTATTTCAAATGTTAATTCTTCTTCACTTTTATTAGATGTTTTGATTATCTTATCTAGCATTTCTTCCCTATTTACAAATAATCTTAAATATGAACATTTATTGTAATTGCACACTAAGTAACAGTACATACACATTGCTGTACATCCTGATGATGTATATGGCACTAAAAAATCTGATGTTTTATGGTTCGGAACAAATTTATGTGTTTTCCTTGTTCCAATTATTAAGTTCTGTTTTATATTTTTAAATTCTGAGTTTTGCTTGCTTCGCATTTCTGGTATATTGTTATGATTTTCTATAATGTACTTTGGTATGTCTTTATATTTTTCTAAAAGTTTTCTCCCTAATTCATAATTTTTAATATTTTCTTCATACAAAATCTCTTTTGGTATAAACATAAAATACCTCCTAAGGACAGTTTGAGTTAAATTATATAAAATTATTCATTTACAAAACAAAGCCTTTAATTAATAATCTGAAAGTGAAGGGTTCGAAACGCATTGAAGCTAGAAGTTCTAAGAAATTTTTATGGAAATAGTTCATCCTGAAAGGGTGCCGTAAAAATTTCCTAGAACTTCTGCGAATGAAGTAAGACAACTGAACTTGAAGATTATTAATTAAAGGTTTTGTTTTTAAAAAATTACCACAAATTACCTTTGATTTTTATGAATATTTATGTTAACATAATTTTAGGAGGTTTTACAAATGATGAAATTATTAAGTGAATTTAAAAATATAGATAATTCTATTGTTAAAGTTATGAATTTAGGATTTAAATTTTCTTTTGTTTTATGCTTATTATTTACATATATTTTATTATTATATACTTTAAACCCTATTTCTCATATTACTTTTGATATAGGTTACTTAGGAGTTAAAGCTAGTTTAATGTTTTTTGTTTCTTTTTTTGTTGGAGCAATTGCAGCAGATATGTTTAAAAAGAAAATGATATAGAATAATAGTATAAAAACAGCTCTTTCGAGCTGTTTTTATACTATTTATTTAATTCTTCTAAGAACATTTTATTTAACATTTGTGGATTTGCTTTTCCTCGTGTTTCTTTCATTGCTTGTCCTACTAAAAATCCTAATGCTCTATCTCTTCCTGCTTTATAATCTACAATTGATTGTGGATTTGCTTCTAATATTTTTAGTACTACTTCTCTTATTGCTCCTTCATCTGATATTTGTATCCATCCTTTTTCTTTTATTATTTCTTCTGGATTTTTTGGGGTTTTAAACAATTCTTCTAGAACTTGTTTTGCAATTTTTGAGCTTATTGTTCCTTTATCTATTAATATTATTAATTGTCCTAATTGTTCTGCTGTAAATGGTATGTCATTAGCCTCTTTTTCTTCTTCATTCAATATTCTTGTTATATCTGTCATTATCCAGTTACTAACTGCCTTTGGATTATTGCATACTTTGCTGGCATTTTCAAATAAATCTGATAGATATTTTGAAGATGTTAAAATGTTACTATCATATTCTGGTAAGTTAAACTCTTTTATATATCTTTCCCTTCTACTTTCAGGCATTTCTGGTAAACTTGATTTTATATTTTCTATCATTTCATTTGATATATTTATTATTGCTAAATCTGGTTCTGGGAAGTATCTATAATCTTGCGCATCTTCTTTATCTCTCATTGAAAATGTCTTTCCTGATACTTCATCCCATCTTAGTGTTTCTTGATATATTTTTCCACCATTTTCTATAACTTCTATTTGTCTTTCTGCTTCATACTCAATTGCTCTTGTTATAGATCTAAATGAGTTCATATTCTTCATTTCTGTTCTTGTTCCAAATTCTTTTGCACCTTTTTTTCTTACAGAAACGTTAACATCTGCTCTAAATGAACCTTCTTGCATTTTACAATCTGATACTTCAATATATTCTAATATTGATTTCAATTTCTTTAAATAACTATCTACTTCTTCTACACTTCTTAAATCTGGCTGAGACACTATTTCTATTAGTGGTACTCCAGCTCTATTTAAGTCTACTAAACTTCCTGCGCCATACTCATTGTGATTTAGTTTTCCTGCATCTTCTTCTATATGAATTCTAACTAACCCTATTTTTTTAGGTCCATTTTCTGTTTCTATTTCAACATATCCATTTGTGCAAAGTGGCATATCAAATTGTGATATTTGATATGATTTTGGTAGGTCTGGGTAGAAATAATGTTTTCTATCGTTTTTACTTACTCTAGTAATTTCACAATTTGTTGCTAATCCTGCTTTTATTGCATATTCTACTACTTTTTTATTAAGTACTGGTAAAGCTCCTGGCATTGCCATACATACAGGACAACAATGTGTGTTTGGCTCTCCTCCAAATTCTGTTGGACAAGAACAAAATATTTTTGTTTTTGTTGATAATTCACTATGCACTTCTAGTCCTATCACTATTTCATAATCTTCTCTTGACATAAATTTATTCCTTTCTTATTTTTTATTTTAGCCAGGTATTAATTAATATATGTTGCAAACGAGGTCGACCCCATGAGTAGCCGGAGGCGTGCAATTATTATTCCAGTAATTATTATCGTAGTAATTAATTTAAATATAGTAGGTAATAAACCGCGTCTGGAGACCGCAAGTTCAAACATATATTAATTAATACCTGGCTTATTTAATTCTTATATAATTGTTAAGATTTAAATTCTGGTTTATACTTTTCTCTAAATTTTGTTTCTTGTTCATATGTGTATGCTGCTTGAATAATTGTTTCTTCTCCAAATGGTTTTCCTATTAATTGTAATCCTATTGGCATACCTTGCTTATCTACTCCACATGGAATTGATATACCTGGAAGTCCAGCAATGTTTATAGAAACTGTACATAAATCTGCCAAATACATTTCTAGTGGATTACTTGATTTAGCACCTATTTCAAATGCTACTGTTGGTGATGTTGGTGTTATTAACAAATCATATTTTTCGAAAAGTTTTTCAAATTCCTGCTTTATTATTGTTCTTACTTTTAATGCTTTTTTGTAATAAGCATCATAATATCCTGATGAAAGTACATAAGTTCCTAGTATTATTCTTCTTTTTACTTCTGTTCCAAATCCTTCACTTCTTGAATTTGCATATATATCTTTTAAACTTTCATAATTTTTAGTTCTATGCCCATATCTTATTCCATCAAATCTTCCCAAATTTGAACTTGCTTCAGCGTCAGCAATTATATAGTATGTTGCTAATGCTTCATTTGCAATATCTAATGTACATTCTTCTACAGTTGCACCTAGCTTCTTATATTCTTCTACTGCTGTTAGTACACTTTGTTTAACTTCTTCGTTTATTCCTTCACCTAAGAATTCTTTTGGAACTCCTATTTTTAGTTTACTTACATCTTTTACCAAACTTTTTGTATAATCTTTTTTAGGTACATTTACAGATGTTGAGTCTTTTTCATCATGACCTGCTAATACGTTTAATAATATTGCACAGTCTTCAACATCTTTTGTAATTGGTCCTATTTGGTCAAATGATGATGCATATGCTACTAATCCATACCTTGAAACTAAACCATAAGTAGGTTTTAATCCAACAACTCCACAAAGAGAAGCTGGTTGACGTATTGATCCTCCTGTATCTGAACCTAATGCCCATGGTACCATATCACTTGCTACAGCTGCTGCACTTCCTCCACTTGAACCTCCTGGAACTGTTTTTAGGTTCCATGGATTTTTTGTAATTTTTTGTGCTGAATATTCTGTTGATGATCCCATTGCAAATTCATCCATATTCAGTTTTCCAAGGCTTATTAATCCTTCATTTTCCATTTTTTCTACAACTGTGGCATCATATGGTGCTATAAAGTTTTCTAATATTTTTGAACAACATGTTGTTTTAACACCTTTTGTACACATATTGTCTTTTATTCCAACTGGAATACCTGCTAATTTTGATTTTGTTCTATCTATGTTTTTTGATTTTTCTAGTGCTTTCTCTGTTGTTACAGTTACAAAAGCTTGTACATCTTTTTCTTTTTCCTCTATTCTTTTTGAATAGCTCTTTATTATATCTTCAGATGTTATTTCGTTTTTGTCTAGTTTTTCTAATAATTCGTGTACAGTCAACTCATAAAGTTCCATTTAATCATCCCTTCTTTACCTTTAAAATCCGCCCAATCTCGTTGGCTATGGATGTTTTCTTTTTTTCTCGTTGCTCAAAAAGAAAAATGCATCGCCTGTGTTGGGCTACTTATTATCATTAAAGCTTATTGCTAAATTACCTTAGGAATACTGAACATTCCTCGGTCTTGCTCTGGTGCATTTTGTAGTAATCCTTCTTGATTATCAAAAATTTTTATTTCATCTTCTCTAAACATATTTACATTTGATGTGCTTCCTATTGTTTCACTTACATTGTTTGTATCTACACTATTAACAATATTTGCAAAGTTTAATATGTCTTGAAGATTCTTTCTATATTCTTCTATCTCTTCTTCTTTAATATTAAGACAAGCTAGTTTTGCAATGTGTAAAATTTCTTCTTTTTCTACTTGCATAAAATCATTCCTTTCTTAGCTTTTTCAATGTCAATAATTATATAACTTTTTCCGTAAAAAAACAAGCCAAAGCTATTGATTTTTACTAATTTATCATATACAATTATTACAATTTGGGAGGATACTTATGAAGAAATCACGAAAAGTTGTTAAAATTAATACTACAAATATAAAAAAAATAAATATGTTATGCTTATTATTATTCTTTTTACTTTTTTTACTTATAATTAGATTAGCATATCTTCAGTTTGTTAAAGGAGATTGGTTAAGTAAACAAGCAAATACTCAACAAACTGCCACTAAAACTATCATCCCTAATAGAGGAACTATCTATGATTCTAATGGTAAAGTTTTGGCTATTAGTGCTGAAGTAGATACTGTATCTATTAATCCTACTAAATTAAAATATTCTAATGGCAATAGCGTTCCATTAGATTTTGTAGCCACCTCACTTAGCAATATATTTAACTTAGATTACGCAGAAACTTTAGAAAAACTTAATTCTGCAACTTCTTATGTTTCAATTGCTTCAAAAGTTGAAAGTGATAAAATTGATTTATTAGAAAATTGGATGGATTCTAATGATATTTCATCAGGTGTTAGTATTGATTCTTCTATAAAACGTTATTATCCTTACAATAATCTTGCTTCTCATGTTCTTGGCTTTACTGGTACTGATAATAATGGATTGTTTGGTTTAGAGAATTCTCTTGATTCTACTTTATCTGGTACTGTTGGAAAAATGGTTACTTTAACAGACTCTGTAAATCACGAAATCCCTAACCAACAACAATCTTATGTAGAAGCTAAAGATGGTAATAGTGTTTACCTTACTCTTGATGTAAATATACAATCTATAGTTGAAAAATATCTTTCTCAAGCTGTTTTAGATAATTTAGCTGATTATGGCACTGCTATTGTAATGGAGCCCTCAACTGGAAATATTCTAGCAATGGCAAATTATCCAGATTATGATTTAAATACTCCCTTTACTCCTACCGATGTTACTGTTTCAAGTTCTTGGGATACTCTATCTTCAGAAGAAAAAAATAATTATCTATATGATATGTGGAGAAATAAAGCTGTACAAAATACATATGAACCTGGTTCAACTTTTAAAATAATTACTGCAGCCGTAGGTCTAGAAGAAAATATAGTTGAATCTGATGTTGCTAATTCATTCTACTGTGCTGGTCATGAAGTTGTTGATCATACTACAATAAATTGTTGGAGATCTACAAATCCTCATGAGGGACAAACTTTGAAACAAGCATTAGCTAATTCTTGTAACCCCGCATTTATTCAATTAGGATTAAAAATAGGAACTTCTACACTTTATAAATATTATGACGCATTTGGATTACTTAGTTCTACAAATTCTGATTTTTATGGAGAATCTGATAGTGTGTTCTTTAATAAAGATAGTATTAGGAAAGTAGAACTTGCAACTACATCTTTTGGACAAGGAATTACAATTACTCCTCTTCAGCTTGTTACTTCAGTATCAGCTATAGCTAATGAGGGTATCCTAATGCAACCTCGCATTGTAGATAAAGTTGTAGATCCTAATACTGGTAGTACTACTACTCCTGAACCTACTCAAATTAGACAAGTTATTTCAAAAGAAACTGCTAGCGAAATGATGGATATGTTAGATTATGTTGTAAGTAATGGCACTGGTAAATATTCCGATGTAAAAGGTTATTCAATTGGAGGAAAATCTGGAACTTCTGAAAACCTTGCACAAAGTGATGGAACTTATGTAGCTTCTTTTATTGGTCTTTCTCCTACTGTAAATACAGAAGTGGTTGTTCTTGTCGCTCTATACAATCCAAAAGGTGATTCTTTCCAAGGTGGCGAAATTGCTGGTCCTGTTGTTGGACAAATACTTTCTGAAGTTCTTCCTTATATAGGTGTTGCTTCAACATCTGATACAGATACTTCAAACTATTCTACAACTTCAATGCCAGACGTAAAAGGAAAAACAATTAGTCAAGCTAAAAACTTGTTAAACTCTTATGGATTTATCGTACATATAGATAACTCTATTTCGGATAATGATATTATAACAAACCAAATGCCAAAAGCAGGAGTTCACTTACTTGATGGTGCAAATGTGTTTTTATATACAGAAAACAGTAATGTTTCTACATCAGTAACTGTTCCTAATTTTAAAGGTAAAACAGCTTCTGAAGCAATTAATATGTGTTCTGAATATAATTTAAACATTGTATTAGAGGGTTCTGGAATTGTAATTAGTCAAGATATTGTTGCAGATACTTCTGTTGAAATAGGTACTGTAATTAATCTTACTCTTAAAAATGAATTAAATGGTGGCTGGTAAAAAAATGGGAGCATTGCTCCCATTTTTTACTTTTCACTATTAACTATTCATTTTTCACTATTCACTTTATATATATTATTCTACTTCATTTAATACTTTCTTTATACATAGGACGAGCACTGCTCTCCCCTACACATTTACTTCTTTCTTTTATTATTTCGCATATAGAAATAAATCCCTAATATTAAAATCAATAATGACAATATTTGTGACACTCGGATATTTCCCATCATAAGGCTGTCTGTTCTTAGTCCTTCTATTATCATCCTCGAAAATCCATATATTATTAAATATATATATGTTATTTGTCCTCTAAACTTTCGTTTTTCTTTAATATTTAATAAGAAAAGAAATAAAGAAAAAGTTATTATTGATTCATAAAGAAATGTTGGATGTACCTCTATATACTCTCCTAACTCATATATTCCCATTCTCCAAGGCAAAGTAGTCTTTGTTCCATATGCCTCTATATTTACAAAATTTCCCCATCTTCCAATAGCCTGTCCGCAGTGCTAGGCATGGTACAATATAATCTAGCAAATCTAATATATTTATTTTTCTTTTCTTACAAAAAACTAAACAAGTAATTATTCCTCCAATTATTCCTCCATAAATTGCTAATCCACCTGTTCGAATATTTAAAATTTGTAGTGGGTCATTTATATAATCTCTAAAATTAAATATCACATAATATAATCTTGCTGATATAATTGCTATTGGTAATAAGTATATAAATAAATCTATTATATCTTGATATTTTATATTATATAATCCTTGTCTTTTTTTTAATATAAGAAGTGCAATAAGCATTGCACTTACAATAAATATTGCATACCAATATATATCTATTCCAAATATTGAAAATGCTACATTATCTATGTTTAATTTTAAATTAAGCATTGGAAATGTTACTGTGTTCATAAACTTCCTTTCATTGAAGAACGGACGACCAATGGTCGCCCCTACACTTCTATATAAACTTTTATACTCCAGGTTTTCCTAGTAAGCGGAACATATTCTTCTTATATGCTTCTACTCCTGGCTGATTAAACGGGTCTACTCCTAATATTTTTCCCGATATTCCACAAGCTAATTCAAAGAAATATATTAATTCTCCTATTGTTTCTTCATCTAATTTCTCTATTGTTATTAATATATTTGGCACTCCTCCTGAAACATGTGCTTCTATAGTTCCTTCCATTGCTTTTTTATTTACATAGTCCATTGTCTTGTCTGCTATAAAGTTTAATCCATCTATATTATCTGCATCACTCTTTATTTTTATATCTGTTTGTGTATTATCTATTTTTATTACAGTTTCTAAAATATTTCTTTTACCATCTTGTATATATTGTCCTAGAGAATGTAAATCTGTTGTAAAGAGTGCTCCTGCTGGAAATATTCCTTTATGTTCTTTTCCTTCACTCTCTCCATATAATTGTTTCCACCACTCTGTAAAATATTGCATTTTAGGTTCATAATTCACTAAAATTTCTGTTGTTTTTCCATCTTTATATAATATGTTTCTTGCAACTGCATATTGATAACATTCATTATACTTAACAGACTTTTCATTATACTTATCTTCAGCTGTTTTAGCTCCATACATTAATTTATCTATATCTATTCCAGCTACTGCTATAGGTAATAATCCAACTGCTGTTAATACAGAGAATCTACCTCCTATATTATCCGGTATTACAAATGTTTCATATTCTTCTTCATTTGATAATTTCTTTAATGCACCTTTTTCTTTATCTGTTGTTATATAAATTCTCTTTCTTGCTTCATCAATTCCATATTTTGATTCCATAAATTCTCTAAATATTCTAAATGCTATTGCTGGCTCTGTTGTTGTTCCTGATTTTGATATAACATTTATTGAAACATCTTTATCACCAATACATTCTATTAAATCATTCATATAATTAGGGCTCATATTATTCCCCACAAAAAATATTTGAGGAGTTTTTCTGTTTGAGCATATATTATAAAAGGTATTTGTTAATGATTCTATAACAGCTCTTGCGCCTAAATAAGAACCACCTATTCCTATAATAATAAATACTTCTGAATCTTTTTTTATTTTTTCTGCTGATTTTTTTATTCTTGCAAATTCTTCTTTATCGTAATTTGTTGGTAAGTGTAACCAACCTGCAAATTCATTTTCATCTTCTGCAATACTATGTAATTCATTATGAGCTTTCTCTACTTGTTTATTATACTTTCGTAAATCTTCTTTTTTTATACCTGAATAATCTAATGTTACTTTTATATTTGACATTTGTTTTCCCTCCAATTTCTACCATAATTTTATTACATTATATAATTTTATGCAAGAGAAACAAAAAAAGATTTCAATTTTGTTGAAATCTTTTTTCTAACTACATAACATTTAATTTTTTAGCTAAATTTGATTTTTTTCTTGAAGCTGTGTTTTGTTTAATAATTCCTTTTGAACAAGCACCATCTATTTTTTTTGTAGCTAATTTTAAAGCTTCTTGTGCTTTTTCTTTATTTCCTTCTGCTACTGCTGCTTCAAATTTCTTAACAGCTGTTTTATATTCAGACTTTATCATATTATTTTTTAAAGTTTTAGTTTCTATTACACTAACTCTTTTTATTGCAGATTTAATGTTTGGCATTCTTTTGGCACCTCCCTTAAAGTCAAATTAAAATTTCACTTTTTCTATTTTAACACGTATTTCCAAATTTTGCAAGTATTTACTAAAAAAAAGTTATGTGTTATAATATTTTTATTATTCTAAGTTTAAAAATGGGTAATACTATAAATTAGAGAGGTACTTATGTTAGATGATTTATTAATTCCAGAAGATAAACGAGTTACTATTGATTTACACAATATGGAGCTATTAGAAGCTCGTTATTATTTAGATAAATTATTTGAAACTTTGCCTGATGATATTTTAGAAGTTGTTGTAATTCATGGATATCGTAAAGGGCAGGTTTTATTAAATATGGTTCGTAAAGATTTTAAACATCCTAGAATTAAACAAAAAGTAATCCCATTAAATAAAGGAATTACTTTATTTTTAGTCTAATTGTTTACTTATCTCTTCTATGTCTGGATCTGATAGTATTTCATCATAAATACTTATTTTTTTCATAGTATTTATTTGTTCTCCGGAATATCCTATGCTTTTTAATTCTTCTGTTTTATAATTTGTTATTATACTATATTTATCATTTTCTTTTAATATTTTAACAAGTATTTTATTTAGCATTCCATTTTTTGTTCTTATAACATAGCTTAATCCATTTTCATATATTATACTTGAATTTGGAACTCTTAATCCTTCTTTCTCCCACCAAATAATATCTAATGAAATTTTTCTATAGTTTGATAGATTTTCTACTCCTTGATTTATTTTTAAAACTATTATTACATCTTTTTCTGCTTCCTTTATATATGCTATTTCTGCATCTATAACTTGATTTCCAGATAATCTAACATATATTTTATCTCCAACTTCTGCATTATTTGCCTCTTCTGTATTTGTTACAACTGCTATATAGCATTCAAAATTATTTATTATTTTTCCCTCTTTATCACTTGTAGTAACAATTTGACCTGTCGTTAAACCTAATCCTTCTAGGTATTCATATGTTAAAACTTCAAAATTATCAGGTGTTAAAACTTCTTCTAATCCATCTACTCTATATGAAATGATTCCTCCTATTGGTGCATTCTCATACTGAGAATTATTATATATTTCATATTCTATTTGTGTTCTCTCTTGTATAAGATTACTTATGTATGAACCTGCTGGACTTAATTCTCCTGAAATCTTAGCTTTTTTTGTAATATAGCTATTTATATCTTTTTTATATTCTTTTAATGTTTGCATATTGTTCTTATCTTGTAATTCGCTTATTTTGCTTTCTATCTGCTTATCTAGTGCTTTTATATCACTTGAGAATATTTCTGTTTGTCCTTCCATTGCTTTTTCTATTTCTACATTCAACTCGTTTATCCTATTATTTAACTCTTGCTCATTTGCTGATTCATATCTAAAAACTGCTTCTCCTACGGCTACTTTTTCACCTTCATTTTTTATTTTAATTAGATTGCTTTGCTGTGATTCGCTTTTTATTACTTTTTCATCACGAATTACATAGCCAATTAAACTTTCCTCTTTTGATATTTTTCCTTCTTCAACTAAAAATGAGTCTGTAGGATTAATTGCTAATTTTATTATTTGATATATGAAAAATATTATAGTAAATATAATTAAAGATAACAAAAGCACTTGAATTATATGTTGTCTTAGTTTATTCTTTTTTACTCTAGTTTTATTTTGTTTTTTTGCCATCTTTAATTTCTCCTTTCTCAAAAATATAAAGTATTTTTTACTATTTACTTTTCATTAGGGCAAACATTATTCCCCCCTAACTCTAATTATCAATCATTATTTTTATATTTTTACTAATGTCTTCCTCTCCATCTAGCCATATTGTTTCTTTATTTTTCCTAAACCATGTCAATTGCCTTTTAGCATAATGTCTAGTTTCTTTTTTTATTTTTTCTATCATTTCTTCTTTTGTTATTTTATTCTCTAAAAATTCAACCACTTCTTTATATCCTAAACCTTGCATTGCTGTTGGAAATTCTGAGTATTTTTCTAATATTTCTTTTACCTCTTCAACTAATCCTTGTGATATCATTTTGTCTACTCTTAATTCTATTCTAGAATATAATTTTTCTCTATCGAAATTTATAGCAAAAACTTTATAATTATATTTAACTTCATTCTTTCTTGACTCTATTTCTTGTTCAGTTTTAGTTTTGCCTGTTTTATGGTATATTTCTAATACTCTAATTATTCTTTTCTTATCATTTTCACTGATTTTTTGCATAGCTTGTGGGTCTATTTTTTTAGCTTGTTGATATAGCTTTTTTAATCCTTCTTTTTCTGCTATATTGTTTAATTCTTCCCTATATGCCATATCTATTTCTTCATCTTGAAATTCTATTCCATATATTAAGCTATCAATATATAAACCTGTTCCCCCTGCAATTATCGGAGTTTTACCTTTGGATATTATTTTGTCTATTATCTCTTCTGCTTGTCTTTTATAACTAGAAACACTATATCTTTCATTTGGTGAAATTATATCTAGCATATAGTGTGGTATTCCTTGCATTTCACTTTTAGTAATCTTGGCTGTTCCAATATTCATATCTTTATAAATTTGCATTGAATCAGCTGATATTATCTCTCCGTTTACTTTTTTTGCAAGTTCAACTGCTAAATTACTCTTACCTGAAGCAGTTGGTCCCGCAATAACATATACTATAGGTTTCATTTTTCACTTACTTTCTTCTATTAAATTTCTTTTCTATATCCACTTTATTCATTTTAATTGCTGTTGGTCTTCCATGTGGACATGTAAATGGATTTGGTAATACTAATAATTTTTTCATTAAATTATCTACTTCTTCTTTTGTAAGTGCCATATTTGCTTTTACTGCTGCTTTACATGCAATTGTTGCTATAAATTTATCTTCTTTTTCTTGCTTTGCTGTAATTGCAACTGTATCTATAGTGTCTAAAATTTCTAAGAATAATTCCTTTGTATCTAATTCCATACAAATAGAAGGAACTCCTATTAATCTTACAGTATTCTCTCCAAATTCTTCTACCATAAATCCTGCTTTTCTAAATAAATCTACATTTTCTTTTACAATTGCTTTTTCTTTATGAGAAAGATTTATTATATCTGGTAATAACATTATTTGAGAATCCTTTTCTGCATTTTTATAATAATTTTTTCTTATTTCTTCATACATTATTCTTTCATGTGCTGCATGTTGGTCTATAATGTACATTTCATTTCCCATTTCTATTATTATGTATGTAGAAAATACAGAGCCACAATATTTATATGGTGGTATTTCATTATATTCTTCTGAATCTTCGAATAAGGATATATTTTGGTTTGTATCAGCATATGTATAATTTGTTATCTCTTCTGCTTCTTGTGTTTTATCTTCTTTTTTTACTCCAAATGTTTCACTATACATTTTTTCAAAATTTTCATTTTTGACAGTTTCTTCTGCTTCTTCAACATAGTTATTATCATTATTTTTATATGCAAAAATCTCTTCAATTGCGTTTGCTTCAACATTTTCTTCTATTTCATGATTCTTTTTCTTAAATATTCCAAATAAACCTGTTTTTACTCCAGTCTTTTCTTCTTCTACTATATCTTTTATTGGTTCAAACTTCTGAGTATTTTGTGTCTTATCTTCTTGTATAACTGGTGTTTCTATTCTTTTATCTTCTACAGGTTCAATATATTTATTTTGATTATTATCTATTAAATTTATAACAGGTCTTTCTACTACTGCTTCTTCTTTTTCTGTATTTTTTATTAAGTCTCCTTTTAATAAAGCTTCTCTTATAGAATGGTATACTGCCTTAAATACTTTTTGTTCTTCTTGAAATCTTATTTCTAATTTAGTAGGATGTACATTTACATCTATTTTTTTAGGATCCATATCTAAATTTAATACCAAGAATCCAAATTTTCCTATTGGCAATAAACCTTTAAAAGCTTGCTCTGCTCCTGCTGATAAAGTTTTATCTTTTATAAATCTTTTATTTATAAAAAATTGCTGATAACTTCTATTTGATCTTGCAATTTCTGGTTTTCCTACTAATCCTGTTACTTCTATATCTTCATATTTATAGGTTACATCAATTAATCCATCAACAGTTTCTTTACCATATAAATTATATATAACTGTTTTTAAATCTCCATTACCATTTGTTTGTAATATGGTTTTATTTTCATTTGATAATTTTATTGCAACACTAGGATTTGCCAATGCTATTCTAGTTACAGCATCTTCTATATACCCTAATTCTGTATAATCTTTTTTTAGAAATTTATATCTTACTGGTGTATTGTAAAACAAGTTATTAACTATAATTGTAGTTCCTTTTTGAGCTCCTATTTCATCTTTTTCTAATATTTCTCCTCCCTCAAGAACAAGTTTATTTCCTGAGAAATCATTTTCTGTTTTTGTTATTAATTCTATACGTGATATAGCTGCAATACTTGCTAAAGCCTCTCCTCTAAACCCCATAGATTTAACTGTTTCTAAATCTGAAGCTGTTCTTATTTTGCTTGTTGCATGTCTTTCAAAAGCAAATTCTAAATCATCTTTAGAAATTCCTGAACCATTATCTATAATCTTTATCTGTTTTATGCCACCATTTTTTACTTCTATACTTACACTTGTTGCTCCTGCATCTATAGAATTTTCTACTAACTCTTTTACAACTGATGCTGGTCTTTCTATAACTTCACCTGCCGCTATTTGATTTATTGTTAATTCATCTAATAATACTATTTTTCCCATTTTTATTCCTTTCCTAATGCAAATTACATATTATAATCCGCTTTCGACATAATGCATCTCGCCATCTTTTTCTACTCCATTTAAGCTTATTACTTCTCTATTTGCAAAATTAACTATAATTTCATCTTCTACATCCTGTATATCAAAAACTTTTTGTATATCTACAGAAGAAAAATATCTTAATTTTACTTCTGATGAATTATTTGTTTTTACATTATTATCCTTTGACATTATATCTTCTAATTTGGTTTTCTGTTCACTTGTTAAAGCTTTTCCAAGAGTTGAATAATTAGCTTCGTCTTCTACTAATAAATCTACTTTTTTTTGTATAACTTTCATATATGTTTGAAACTTCACAACCTTGGTATTCTCATAACTTATAATTCCATTGTATATTACTAATCCAGCTATTATAGTTAGTAATATAATAGTAACTATTACCATCATTAATGTTACACCTTTATTACTTCGCATTATATTCCTCCTATGTTCTCTTTTTATTTAAATATTCTATCATATCACTTTTTCTTTTTCAATAATTTTATTGACTTTTTTATTTTGTGTGATAAAATTATATTAGTATGCGGGTATAATTTAGTGGTAGAATTCCATGCTTCCGACCTGGCAGCGAGGGTTCGATTCCCTCTACCCGCTCCATAAGGTAAAATCGTCGCACCAATTAGGAGTGACGATTTTTTTACGTTCATTCAGTTAGTGCTTTTGCATTGTAGCACCCCTGAGTTTTGATAGGATGTCAAAACTCATAGGGGGTTAGGAATTTCGACAAAGTAAATTTCTAATATTTTTAAAAAATTATTAAACTTACTGAAAAAACAGAATAAAACAGAATAGATTTGTATATAATTCGATATTCAATATTTATGGTATTGTAAGGATTGTGTAAAAGTGAATTTGATTGAGTTTTATGTAAATGTATGGTATAATATTTGTAGAAAATTCCTTTTGGAATGCCTTCTGAATATTTCAGAAGGTAGTATTCTCCGAATATTAAATTACTATTAAGGAGGAAAATATCGATGGCAGAAACAATTGTTGGAGCTATCATTTTGGTATGTGGTGTTCTTTATGCCGCAGGCCTGCTTTGGGTCACATTTACGGACTTTATTTAAGGAACATACAGTTGCATTATAAGTCCCGTTCTAGAAGATCCAAGAAAAAAAGTGTCTATCTTTACAGGTAGACACTTTAGTTTTATAAATAAATTAAAATTGAAGAACTTTTCGCAAATAACCACGACAATCGCTCCAATTAGAAGATATCAAGTTTAGTATTAATCTTGATATAGCAATGAATTGTGCTTCCTAAATCATTTCTGGGCCTATCACTTATTATCAGGATAAATTTTTCTGGTTGGAAGAAAAACATCCAAAAGTAAATATAGTTGTTCCTAAGAGACTTATTAAGAATAGTGAAATATATTATAAATATATTGAACGGTATACAAGAAACTTTCGAAGCCTTTGGTCATTTTATACATAATTCTAACATCAATGGAATATAATAATATTGTCAAATATTGATTTGACAAGTTAAATATTATATGTTAAAATATATTTAACTTAACCCTCTACTACTTATGTAGTAAGACGGGAGCCAAAAAGATTTTGGAGAGTTCAATAGCAACTCTCCTCTTTTTTATTTTGTGAAATATTTTATTATTTGCTCATCTATCAAGTCTAATGAATTGTTAGATAGTTTTACATTTCTTCTTAAGGTATCTTTAAAAATCCTTTGTTTGCTAATTGTAGTTATTTGATTTATTAAAGCTATACTATCTTGTTTCATTTTAGAAATTTCATTTTCCATTTTTTCAATATATTTCTTTTCTTTTTCTATTATATTCTGAATATTAATTGGAATATCTTCAATTTTATCCAATTCATCTAAAATTTGTTTCAATTTTTGTTTTTCTTTATGAAGTTTTTCTTGTAAAATAATATATAATTCATTACCAAGATTTACAGTAGAAGAATCATATTTCTTATTTGCTTTCTTTGAAGTCAAAGGAATAACATTTAATGTTCCATTTCTAGTATTATCATATTTACTTAATACAACACAGTAATGTAGCCCACCTAACTCATGTCCTATGTTAAAACCTAAATTAACTTTTATAATATCTCCACGAGAAAATACACCAGATTTTGAAATATCAAAAGTTCTTTCTTCATCGTGGTAAACTGCAAAGTCATTAATCCAATAAGCTAGTAAATCACTCTTTTTATATTCTTCTAATTCTATATGTTTCAAGAAAGATAAGTCTAGTCTATTTAATGAGTTATCTTTATGAATAATAATATTATTTTTTATTTCTATATCATTTTCAGTCATAATTTGCATCCTCCTTATCGTTAATTACTTTTAAAATTACGCAACAATCTGTTGCACAATTTGTAAGAACTAACGATATTATAACATAAAAACTGTAAAAAACTAGAAAATTAGTGTAAAATTTGTATGTTTTATGACTTTCGTTCTCCTATTGAAATAATATATAAATTAATGTATAATGTTTGTAAAATTATAGCTATGTTTTAGTTTGAACAAATTGAAAGGAATAAGATTTTATTATGAATAAAAATATGATATTTATTGAAAATGCACTTAAAAGAATGAAAATAGAAGAAAATAGAATTAATAACATTATTTTGTTTAGTTTTATATTTATTATCTTTTGTATTATTTCTTCTAACTTTTATACAATAGAAGGAATACCCGCTTTTATCTTAGTATTAATGATGGTTATTTCATATATCATTTTTAAAGATAAGAGAATAATACCTGTTAGAAAAAGAAGAAAATACTCTGAAAATATGAAATGTTTTTATAGTGTCTCAAATGAAATATCATTAGAATTAAAGGATTCTAAAACAATAAAAATAGATGACAAGGATCTTAATTTTATACTACTAATTACTAAAACATGGTTTGTTTTTATAGATAAGGACGTTTTCGAAGTAAGAAAAACTGATGATATTGATATTATAACAGATAGTTTAGATGCAACACATTCTCGTATATATACTGTAATTAAATTTAAAGATAATACTTATTTAAATAGAAGATGGCCACATCTTGAGGATATTGAAGAAAAAATAAAAGAAAATTATCCTAATATAAAAATAGGTCATAGTCTTTTAGAAGATTTATAATGTTATAAAAAAATAGAGAGATGGTAAACTTTATTTAAAAAATAATAATTATATATGCTTTTCAAATAAAGAACTTAATGATTAATACTATTAAATTATTTTTTATTACTATACTTTTTAAAATATTTATGCTAAAATGTATTTACAGTTGATTAAAGAACGGAAATATTGGAGCGTTTTTCGCAAATAACCACGACAAACGCTCCAAAAGTGTAAATTGATGGTACAATAACTGATAAATAATATAGATTAGGAGAATTGAAAAAGTACAAGATTACGAAATAGATATAAATGATAAAGAACGAAGAAAAAATATAATACATGATGTTAAACCAATAGATAAAGAATTAAAAACATATTTTGAAAAATGCTTAAATTCTAAAGGTTCTAGAATGCAATTTCTTGATATTATAATAGGTATTATTCTTTTACTTTTATCATTAAAAAATAATACAGATAAAACTATTATGGCTTTTATTACTATATTTTTAATTGTAATGCATTTTTTTGTTGTGGGGATAGTATATTTGTTTTCGGCTTATAAAATAACATACAATAGTGTAGAAAGACACTTAATAATAAAAAGGTTTTATAGAACAATAATAATACCTATAGATAGATTAAAAAAGGTCTATATCAAGCATTATTTTATGGGTGGACGCGATGCACGTTGGTGGGGCAATGATAACAGTCATTGTATATACATAGTATATGATAATAACAACAATAAAGAAAAATTTATTATTCTAAGTGTTTCTTATTTAAAAGAAAATGAATTAAGAGAATTTATGGACATATTTGTATATTAGAATAAAAACCGAATAATTAAAAACATTGAAATTTTATAAATTAAGATTATTAGAAAAATTAGTATAGACTAAATATTCAAAAATAATTGACAAAAAAATTAAAACTTAGTATAATAAATATAGGAAAAGAAGAACCACAAACGTGGTTTGCCAGTTAATATGTAAAAAACACATCAACCGTCAAGTTACAGATGTGTTTTTTTATTGTTTATTTGCTTAAAATTATAACCAGTATAATTAAGGCAAACACTATAATAGTTTGGGCAACTAAGCCGAATAAAAGTAGGTATATTAGTTCAAATAAAACTGCTTCTATCATAGCACCACCTCCGTTCTCGTAACTTAAAGTTACGGATTAAAAGTGGCAAACCACATCTGTTTAATCTCATTTCCTATGTTAGTAAATATAGCATAACAAATACAATAAGTCAATAAAAAAGAACAAAAATTCGTATATTTTATAGAATTAATTCTAGACAATTCTAGAAGTTGGAATTTACAT
>JAZRRK010000007.1:0-3454 GCA_045650705.1 Clostridia bacterium | reverse complement strand
AAGAAAAAAGTATGATTGCCTTTGAAATAGGATATTTACAAAAAGAAGATATTATTAAAATAATAAAAGAAGAATTACCTAATTCACAAATAATAACTAAAAAAGATTTATCTGATAAAGATAGAATGATATTTATATTTAATAATATAGATATTAATAAATAAAATCATTCTTTTATGATAAAATATATATAGATGAAACATAAATCTATAAGGAGGAAGACTAGATGAAAATAATGGAAATTGAAGGTGGAAGAGATTTATCTGGTACAATTAGAGTAAGTGGAGCAAAAAATGCTACCGTAGCACTAATTCCAGCAGCAATACTTACAGATGAAGAAGTAACAATATGTAATATACCAGAAATTACTGATACTGATGCTCTATGTGATATATTAAACAATTTAGAAGTAGACGTTAAAAGAGCTAGTGAAAGTATTATTATTAATTCTAAAAATATGAAAAATAAAGAAATAGATGAATCAATTAGTAAAAAACTAAGAGCATCATATTATTTTATGGGAGCATTACTTGGTAAATATCATAAAGCAGAAATGTATTTTCCAGGAGGATGTTCAATAGGTGCAAGACCAATAGATTTACATTTAAAAGGATTTGAAGCATTAGGTGCAACAGTAACTAATTCAAAAAATAAATATAAAGTAGAAGCAAAAGAATTACATGGAGCAAATATTTATTTAGATATAGCATCAGTAGGAGCAACAATAAATATTATGTTAGCAGCAGTAAAAGCAAAAGGAAAAACAGTTATAGATAATGCTGCAAAAGAACCAGAAATAGTAAATGTCGCAACATTTTTAAATAACATGGGAGCAAAAATATCAGGAGCAGGAACTTCAACTATAAAAATTGAAGGAGTAGATCATCTTCATAGTTGTTTCCATGAAGTAATACCAGATAGAATAGAAGCAGGAACATATATTATTATAGGAGCATTATGTGGAACTCCTCTAAAAATAGATAATGTAATTCCAGAACATATAGATGCCTTACTTTCAAAATTAGAAGAAATGGGAGTGGATTTAGAAATAGGAAAAGACTATGTACTTATTAATAAAAAAGATGAATACAGACCAACTTCAATTAAAACAGCAGTTTATCCTGGTTTTCCAACAGACTTACAACAACCATTTACAGTATTACAAACACAATGTAATGGAAAATCTAAAACAACAGAAACAATATGGGAAAATAGATTTATGCATATTCCCTACTTAAATGAATTGGGAGCAGATATAACAATAAAAAATCAAACTGCTACAATAATAGGAAAAACAGAATTAAAAGGTGGACAAGTAGTCGCAACAGACTTAAGAGCAGGAGCAGCTATGGTTGCTGCAGGACTAATTTCTAAGAATAAAACAACAATTACAAATATAGAACATATCTTAAGAGGATATGAACTAATAGTAGAAAAACTTACAAGTGTAGGAGCAAAAATAGTAATTAAAGAGATAAATTAAATAAAATGCTTGAAAAATAACAAAATATTTGGTATATTATAAAAGCATTTAATTACTATGACATAAATTGTGTCATGGCGGAAGGAGAGATAATATGAAAAAAGATATTCATCCAGAAATAAAAGATTGTACAGTAACTTGCGCATGTGGAGAAACATTCACATGCAAATCTACAAAATCTGAAATTAGCGTTGAAATATGTTCAAAATGTCATCCATTCTATACAGGACAACAAAGTAGAGCATCACGTGCAGGTAGAGTAGATAAGTTCAATAAAAAATATGGATTTGATAAAAAGGAAGCTTAATAAGCCTCTTTTTTTTGTAAATAACTGTATAAAACAATAATAAAAAAAATTATATAATTAAAACAATGATAAAATAATATCAAAGGTGATGATTATATGAATAATGAAAAATTAGAAATAGTTAAGAATAACAATGGATTTATCGCAGCATTAGACCAATCAGGAGGAAGTAGTGCTAAAACTTTAAAATTATATGGAATAGATGAAGATAAATATTCAACAGAAGAAGAAATGTTTGAATTAATACATGAAATGAGAAAAAGAGTTATAACAAGCAAAGTATTTAATAATGAACATATTCTAGGAACAATACTATTTGAAAAAACAATGAACTCAAAAGTAAATGATGAATATACTGCAGATTATCTATGGAATAATAAAAAAATAGTATCATTTTTAAAAGTAGATGGAGGACTACAAGAAGAAATAAATGGAGTACAACTAATGAAAGATAAAGACTTAAATGATATATTAAAACAAGCAGTAGAAAGAAATATCTTTGGTACTAAAATGAGATCAGTAATACATAAAGCAAATAGAGAAGCAATTAAAGAAGTAGTAAAACAACAATTTGAATGGGCAAAAACAATATGTGAATATAACTTAGTACCTATAATAGAACCAGAAGTAGATATTAATTCAGAAGAAAAAGAACAATGTGAAGAAATATTAAAAGAAGAAATAATAAATATATTAAATACTTGGAATCAAAATAATAAAATAATGTTTAAATTTACTATTCCATCAAAAGAAAATCTATATAAAGATTTATATAATTATGAATGTGTAGTAAGAGTAGTAGCATTATCAGGAGGATATGAATTAGATAAAGCATGTGAATTATTATCTAAAAATGATAATATGATAGCAAGTTTCTCAAGAGCATTATTACAAGATTTAAATGTTAATCAAACAGAAGAAGAATTTGATAATGCATTAAATAAATCAATAGTTAGAATATATAATGCCTCAATATAAGGAGTGATAATATGAAAATAGGTATTGCAAGTGACCATAGAGGATATAATTTAAAAGAACAAATAAAAAAAGACTTAAAAGATTTAGAAATAGAAGATTTTGGAACAAATTCCTTAGATTCATGTGATTATCCAGATTTTGCATTTAAATTAGGAGAAGCTGTCGCTAATCATAAAGTAGACTTTGGAGTAGCCATATGTGGTTCAGGCATAGGAATATCAATAGCATGTAATAAAGTAAAAGGAGTAAGATGTGCTAAAGTATCAAATATGGAAGAATCACAAATAACAAGAATAGATAATAACTCCAATATAGTTGCCTTTAGTGAAAAAACTACAAAAGAAGAAGCAATAGATATAATAAATGCATTTATAAATACAAAACCATCACAAGAAGAAAAACATATTAGAAGAATAAATAAAATAATAAAATATGAGGAAGAACATGACAGGTAAAATAATAGTATATATAATTGTATCAATAATAGTAATATGGTCATTAGAATCTATTAATATAAATGGAATATTTAAAAAAGGAAGAATAATTCAAGCAAGATTTGTATATTTCTTTTTAGGAGTATCTATAATATATTTAGTAACTAATTTTATATGGGATCTATTTACAACAATTAAATTATTGTAGTAAATAGATTTTTTTTAATATATTTGTCTTTTGCTAATAGTAAA
>JAZRRK010000006.1:0-9893 GCA_045650705.1 Clostridia bacterium | reverse complement strand
AATATACATGAAATTTTGTTAGAAAAAGATGAAGATAAAAAGAACACAACAATATTAATAAGAGATTGTTTTCAAAAAATATCAGGTATAACAGAAAAAAGAAATAATAAGTTTTTAGAATTTTTTAATGAAGTAAAAGATGCTTTGGCAATGGATTTCAAAGAAAAAGTAAATGAATATAATAAAAGAATAACTTTAATGGCAGAGTATTCAAAGGATAAATTAATAAGAGATTTAACTCCAGAACAAAAGATTTATTTGTATGAATCTACAGGAGTATTTAATTTAAATTATTTGAATTTATCTCCAACCAATACAATATTTCTAGATACAGCATTTAAAACAAAGTATATTGCAAGTGGTAGTCTGACAAAAGAAGAAAAAAGATTAGATGTATTAGAAATTGCTAAAAAAATAAAAGAAAAAAATATTGAAGTTCAAGAAATATATGAATTAGATAATAGCGAAGATCAGATAAGATTTGAATTATTTAAAGTAATACAAAACAATTTTGTAATAAAAAAATGTACAAATTGTGGTAAATTATTTATTCCACTTAAGACTGATAAACAATATTGTGATAATTTATATTTAAAAACAGGCAAGAGTTGTGCTGAAATTGGTGCAACAAAAAAACATAAAGAAAAAATATCAGATAGCCTGATTTTAAAAGAATTTCAAAGAGAATATAAAAGAATGTATGGATTACATTACAACAATAGTAAGAAATTCACAGAAGCAAAATTTAAAAAGTGGTCTAAACAAGCAAGAGAATTAAGAGATAAATATACAGATGATAAAGTAGAAGATTTTAAGGAAGAATTAAAAAAATTAAGTAAAATATATTATGATTTTGATAAAATTTAAAAGTTTTATGTTATAATAAAATTAAATTAAATTTTGAGGTTAATATGGAAGAAAATAAAAAGAAATGGATAGAAATAATACAAAATAAACCTAATAAAGAAACATGGGAAAAATTTGTAGTGTTTTGTGAAAAACATAGTGATGAAATGAATTTCGAAGATAGCAATGATAGAAAACTACTTAATTATGCTAGCACTTATTTAATGAAACAAAAATTGGGAAACTTTAATGCACAAGATGCTATATTTATGACTAAATTTTTAACAAAAACTTGTGCAAGACAATTTGGAATATCAAATGAAGTAGATGTAAAGATATTGCCACAAGATGTGTTTGAAAAAGAATACGGAAAAGATATATATGCTAATAATGTATATGATAAAGAGAATAATAATTCACAAGTAAATTATTCTGCTAAATTATTAATGCAATTAATGAGCAAGGATTCTAAACAAATTATTATGGCTATGCAGACAATTGGACATGAAGTAACTCATGCTTATCAAAATACTTTAATTCAAGGAAATGGAGAAAAGGAAGCATTTGATAGAACACAATATATTATGGCAATGGAAGAAGCAGCAAAAGCTACAGATGATGATTTTTATAGTAGAAATTATACAACTCTATATAAAGAAAATCAGGCAGAGCAACAAGGACTAGATTTTGCAATTTCTGTATTAAAAACAATGAAAAGAGATGATATATTAGAAAAAAACGGCTCTTTTATTCAAGAACTTCAGAAAGCTTGCAAAACTAGAATTTATGATAGTAAAAGGCAAGGAGATAATTTGGAAATATCTTCTATAAGTGATACAGAAATGAATGCTAGAGTTTCTTTACATTTAGTTCCAGAATTGTTAGAACAATATCCAATTTTAAAAATCGCATTTGATAAAGATGGACATAAAAAAGATATCACAACATTATTAAATGAGAGAAATCAAATGTTGGAAACAAGAGATAGGAGTGAAGTCGATAATTTATATTCTTGCATATTAAATGAAACATTGATTAGAGGAGAGAGTAAGGAAGTTGATGCAGAGCTTATAGAATTACCTGAAGAAATTACTGGAAAAACAATAAGTGAAGAGCAAAAAGCATTAGAGACTTATATTAAGAATGGTAATAAAACAGATACATTTGCAAAAAACTTGTTAATTACAAGATTACAAAGGCAAGGAATGAACTTGCAACAGATACAGAATTATATGTATAGCATAGAAAAGGGAATTGATGAAGTGGAGCAAGAAAAAATAAGACCAGAAGAAGAAACATTTAGAGATGGTATAGGAGATAAAGAAGAGGAGGAACAGGGAAGAAAAGAAGATCAGATAAAAGATGAAGAAACTACCTGGCTAGAGACAATGCAAAGGTTTAATGAAAGAGCTACTGAAATTGAAGGATATCCTAAAAAACAAGAGACTGTAATACAAGCTATTTCAGTTGCCGAAAAACAAAGAACTGAGCAAGAGAAGGGTGTAAAAATTTCAAATGATGGAGTTAGATAGGAGGGAATAAATTTTGAAACAAGAATATATGGAGGCATTTACAGAAGTTGATGAAATATTAAAATTAATGCCAATAAATTTATTAAATAAAATTCCAAATAAATTTAAAGAAATAGTGAAAAGTGAAAAATCAAAAGAATATTTCCCTACTATAGAAGAACCAATTGAAGATTGTAAATTAAAAGAAGAAACAATAATTATTTTAGCATTAATATATAGAGATTTTTTATGTGATGAAAATCAAAGACGAGAATTAAAAGCTAGAGATGCAGAAGAATTAAAAAAGTTTGAAGAAGAATTAAGAGAAAAATATAATCCAGATAATCTTTTTAAGAAAAATAAAGAAAAAATAGAAGAAAACAATCAAGAAACAGCAATAGTTGAATATAAGGAACAATCTTTTATAAGAAGACTTTTTGAAAGAATAAAAAATATTTTTAAAAGAAAGTAGAATTGCAAAATATAAGTAAACGGAGGAAATTGTATATGTCAGATGTAATATTTGAATATAAAAAAAGTGCTTGTTGTAATTTTTTAGGTGGAAACACTGATGGGTTTGAAATAAGTATAAAAAAAGAAGGAGCAATTATTTACAGGGAATTTGATTTTGATGATAATACGCTAGACATTAAAGAATATCAAATAAGCAAAGATAGTATAGAAAAAATAAAGGAAGCTATTAAAATTAATAGTGAAATATTTAGAATTAATGATAAACTCGATAATGGTTCTTTAGATGGAAATGCAAATCAATTTTTATTTGCTAATGAAAAAACAATAAAGAAGATATGTGCGTTAAATATTCAGGATTCAATTGATGATGGAAATAAAATAAGAAACGAATATTTAGAAAGGTATGGAGAAAATTTAAGACAAGAGAGAATAGTTTTAAAGTTGTTTTTTGAAATATGTAATATTTTAAAAGAAGAAAAACTTGAATTAGATTTGTATGTATTTATAAATAACAGAGAAGATAATTAAAAGTTTTAAAAGAGGGAAATATATGATAGATTTAGAAGGATTAAATAGATTAGGATATGATTCTATTTCTTTGAGTGTATCAGGTACTAGAGGAGAATTAGAATATATAGATGCAGAAATTAATAATTGGAAAGAAGACCAAGACGTTGAAGAAAAGTATGTAATTAACGTTTTTGTAGATATTTACGCGACTAATTTAGATACTCAAAAGAAAGAAAAAATTGGAAAACTAACGGGGAATTTTTTTGAATCAGAAATAGTAATGGATGATATTAGTTTTTATGATTTATGCGATTCTATTGGTACAGATTTAGAACATATGGCATCTGCTATAGTTGATGAAGAAGAATGCATAAGAGATGAAATTTGCGAATTTGATGAAAATCTAATGTATATAGATAGAATATATATTAATGAAAAGTTTAGAGGTTTAAGAATAGCCAGTTATGTAATAAATTCTTTAAATGAGATATTAGAATATTCAGTTAATTTAAGTCCTAATGTATTAATATTATTACCAGCACCACAAGAAATTGGAGAGGATGGATTATTACAAGAAGTAAGAGATGAAAAAATAAACGAGAATGATAAAAAAAGGTTAATTAAACTATATGAAAAACTTGGGTTTGAAAAGTTAGAAGATTCAAATTATATGATTAAAAGGACTAAAGAAAGATATATATAATTTGACCACTTTTTTGACCACAACCACAACAAAAAACAATGGGAATAAAGAGAAATAAAAAAATAAGTGTTGTTCTGAAACCTTACAGAATAGCACTTTTTAAAATTCTATGGAAACAATGAGATTTATAGGTTACACCTCATAACCCGAAGGTCGAAGGTTCGAGTCCTTCCCCCGCAACCAAAATTTAGATTACTAGAACCATAACGGTTTTAGTAATTTTTTTATGCCTAAAATTTAGTTGCAATAATGCTATTTTTAAGCACTATTATGTTGATTTGGGTAAAAATTGGGTAAAATAAATGCCTCAAAGTACTTAAATTCTAATAAAAAATCATTAAAATTTTATACTTTTTTTATATATTATAAAAGGCAATGGGAAATCTAAATTTTATATTTAGTTGCCTTTTATTTTTTATCGTGAAAATTTGTAATTTGTGAAAATTAGAAAAAAGTTTGAATTAAGACCTTGTTGGTAATAATAAGTTTTCTAGTGCATATCCAGCTTTTCTGTTATGAGAAAGTAGTGGATGCACATAAAAATTAAGTGTAGTACTTATTTGTGCATGACCAAGTCTCGCAGAAACTATTGCTATATCAATATTTTGTGCAACTAGTAAACTTGCATTTGTATGTCTTAATCCGTGAAAATTAATTACAGGTAACCCTATTTGACTAACATATTTTACAAACCATTTGCTAATTGTAGAAGGATGCATTGGTTTGCCATCTGCTTGTACAAATAACCTATCAGAATTAGTCCATAATTCGCCGTAAATCGATTTTTGTTCTTCATACCATAATTTATATTCCTGAAGTAAAGAAATGATAAATTCTGGTATTGCAATTTCTCTAATGGAACTTTCTGTTTTTGGAACCTTTGTGAAAACTCCCATATCTGATAGATATTGACTAGAACGATTAATACTAATGATTCCATTTCTGAAATCTACATCTTGCCATTCTAATCCCATTAACTCACCTAAACGAACACCAGTAAATACTGTAAGAATAATTGCAACTTTGTATTTAGTATCTTCGATAGATAGCTGCTCTAAGTTTTCTAGCAATATTTTAGTTTGCTCATCATCATAAGATTTTCTTTTTGGCTTTTTAGCTTTAGGTGGTTGAACACGTTCAGCAGGATTTGTTACTATTAATTGCCAATATACTGCTCTATGAAGCATTGCTCGAAGTAACCTATGATGTTCTAAAATTGTTTTACCAGATAAAGGTTTTAAAGTTTTCGAACCATTGTTACATTTTTTTCTAACTAATTGTGTGTCTTTTTCAAGTAGATCATAAAATTTCATAATGTCAGTTGGTTTAATCTTATTGATATAGAAATGTCCGAAGTATGGCAAAAGTCTTGTTTCTAACATTCTACAATATCTTTTATAGGTTGTTGGTGCAAGTTCTTTTGAACCATAATCTCTTTTCCATATTTCAGTAAATTCAAAAAATTTAAGAGATTTTCCATCTATGACTAAACCATTTTGTACTTCAGTAACAAATTTTGCTAGTTCAACTTGAGCATCTTTTTTAGTTCCATGTACAGTTTTTCTGTGTATAATTGGCTTTCCGTTTAGGTCAAAGCCTTCAGATACTGTTAGCCTGTAACTATTTTTTCCTCTTTTTTCTATACTCCCAGCCATTACTTATTTCACCTCCTTTCAAGTATGCCTATGGGTGGGAGGAGTATGTATTTTATGGTATTATATATTATTTTTTGAAAAATTACCAGCTGTTTTTGGCTATTTTATGCATGTTTCAAAGATTACACTAAAATTCATAAAAGAATATATATAAAACATAAAAATACTAGATGAAATGTAATATAAATATGCGAATAATGTAGAATAAGTAATAAAAAAATGATATAATTTAACAAATAGGAGGTGCTTACTATAAAAGCTATAGATAATTACTTTAAAAAGATTATTGAAAATCATATAAAAATATTATTAGTTACATCTGCAGAAATTGAAAAAAATAAAGTTAATGAAGTACTTAAGCCATTAAATGGACAAACAGAAATACTTCAATATAATATAGATAATTACGAGTTTTACATTGGAAAATTTGGAAATTATGATGTCATTCATGTTCAAACAAAGATTGGATCTTTAGGAGAAGGAGCAAGCACTTTAACAATAGATAAAGCTTTAAATATTTGGAAGATACAGATGGTAGTAATGATAGGAATTGCATTTGGAAGAGGTGCGGATTGTAATCAAAAAATTGGAGATATTTTAATTTCAAAAGATATCTATATGTATGAAAAATATAAAATAAAAGAGAGAAAAGATGGAACACTAAATTATAAACATTTAAGTAATCCATACTCAAATGCAGGAAAAATACTAATAAAAAAATTTGAAGATGACTGTGTATGGGAAAATAGTAACAGTTTAAGACCTAAAATACATTTTGGAACTATAGCAAGTGGAGAAAAAATAATAGACTCTATAACTGAAAAAAATAAATTACTTGAATTGGGGGATACAACATATATTATAGGTGGAGAGATGGAAGCCACAGGTTTAGTTGCAGCATGTTCAAATAATAACATACATGAATGGATTGTAATAAAGGGAATATCTGATTGGGGAGATGGAAATAAGGTAAAAAACAAAGAAGAAAATCAAAAGATGGCTATAAACAATGCAGTTTCATATTGTGAATATATTTTTAGTAAAGAGAAAGTATTTGATGAAATTCTTGAAGAAAATCCAATAAATATTTTAGGAAAAATGTATAAATTTCCTGTTATGAATACTTTCAGTAGTATTGATATATTGGAAAATTATGAAGTTTCATTAGTTCCAATAAGTTCTGCAACTCAAAAGTTAATACAAAGAGAGCAGATTATAAATAAATTAAAAAGTGAACTAGATAATGGAAATCATATAAATATATTTGGAGAGATATTTTCGGGTAAAACTACATTAATAAAATTATTAGCATCACAATACAGGGATAATATAAAATATATTGACTTAAGAGATAAAGATATAATGCAAATTGAAAAAACATTGTTTATAATTTTACAGATAATGTTAGAGCTTGAAAGTGAAACAAATTTAATTATAGCTATAGATAATTATCCTAGAATAAATAAAAATTCCAAAACTGAAGCTTTGTTAGAAAGATTGTTAAAAGAAGCAAATACTAGAAATATTAAAGTTATTTTTACATCATTAACAAGTCAAGAAAATATTATCGAAGATAATATACAAAATATTTCATATTTAAATGTAGATGAAATAGAAAAAAATGATGTAATCGATTTATTAAAATTATATGATGCACCTAGTTATATGTATCAAGATAAGATAGTTGAGTTTATTGAAATAACAGGAAATTGCAAACTTTTTGTTGTTAAACAAATTATTAAATACTTGCAAAAGGAAAATTGGGATATCTTTAAAAATGGTTTAATAGGAATAATAGATGGAAAATACGTCTGGAAGATAAAAGGTACAATACAGGATGCTTTACTAGATAGAGTAACTCAAGATAATCAGAAGGAATTGCTATATAGAATGGGCTGCATAAATTATGATTTAAAAATAGATGAAGTAAAAAAGATAAGTGAAGTTGAACCACAAATTAGTAATCCTATTGAAATACTTAGGGAAATCGAAGGAAGTTTTGTAGAATATGATAATGAGAAAAATATGTATAGAACAAATCCTTTAATAGCTCAAATATCTAGAGAAAATATAAATAGTAAAACTTTCATCAATATTAATAAAGTAATGGCATATAACATTCTCGATAATAAAGCAATAAGCCCGTTTGAAATTATAAAGTGCATAGGATTCTTTAATCAAGCAAAAGAATATAATGAAGCTGGTAAATTATATCTTCAAACAATAAATCAAATGTATGAAAAAGATATTAAAGACGAATGGGGTATAAAATCAATTTGGAAAGATCTTGATCTCCCTAATATGGATTCAACCTTAAAATTACAAATTAGGGTAGCTCAATTGAGATATTATTTGAAATTTGGAATAGATTATAACGATACTTTAAACTTAACAATAAAATTGATAAAAGAAGAAAAGTATGAAGATTTTTTAATTGCTGGAGTTGCAATATTATTTATAAATGAAAATTCGTATAAGTTTAATGAATTATTAAAAATGGCTCTTCTTTGTGAGAATAAAAATCCAGAAATATTAAAATCTATACAAAAGCAATTACCAGAAGACAAATATCCAATTGCTAGCTTAGGGGTAGAATCACTACTTTGGGCGACGATACCAAAAGAAGGAGAAGTTGAACTTTTAAAATCATGGGTAGATGTGTTATCTGTTTTAGAGAAGGATCAATATTTAAAATTTAGAAATATACTATGTGGATTTTTCAATTTTGAGGAAATGTATAGTTTTTATATTGATAAAACATGGGTTAATTTGAAAAGTAATATTCCAGAAGACATTGAAAAGATAAAAAATCTTATTCCTATTAATCAACAGCTAGTTGAGTTTGGGAAAAAAGTAGGTGATAATTTTATAACAGCAATTTCCATAAGGAATATAGTAATTTTTAAATGTGAGTATTTAAAAGATTATGAAGGGTTTGATTATGGTATAGCTGAAGTCGCAAACGTAGAAGATAATAAATCAAAATTCATTATTATGAGTATGATTGGACATCAATATTATTATTGGAAAAGATATGAACAGGCTAAAATATGGTTGGAGAAGGCTTTGAATTTTGATAAATTTGATGGAGAATTAAGTGAAAAAATATGGGTATTATTAGAATTAAGTGAAATATATAGTAAAATAGACATAGAAAAATCATATGAGTATGCAAAAGAGACTTTAAAATATATTCCTATGCTTGATGTAGATAATAAGATGAGATTTTATATGGAATATTTAATTAGATGTTTTTACTTAAATAAAATTGAAGAGAATATCATAACATGTTTAGAGTGTACAAAATTAATATTGCAAAATTCTGAAAAACGAGGATTAGTAGCTTTTTATACGCATATAATTGGTTATTTTACTGCATATATAATTGATAATGTTAAATTAGATGAGGTTAATAAAGAATATGGCAAACCTTATACAAGAATAACAATACATTCAAATAATATGGATAATGACATACATACGGATAAAAAAATAAAAGCTATATATATGCATATATTAAAATTATTAGCATTTTATAGAAAAAAGCAAGAGATGATAAACTTTTATTTGCATATATATAATGATTTAGAGAAAAACGGTATGGGAGTAACTGTGCTCTTTCCAAATGAAATTAGAATATTTTTGATAGAAAGTAATCATATACAAAAATCAATACAACTATTAAAAATTATGAATGTTTTCAAAAACAACACAAGAGAAATATTACCCAATAGTATAGGAGATAATCCGTTAGAATTTACAGAAAAAATAGAAAGTATTTATTTAACTAATAAAAAAGCAACATTAAAGGATATATCAGAAGTATTTATTTTTAATATAATATTTTTATTAATTGATAAAGATATACAAGTTGAAAATATCGTGCAAATGAAAGAGTTTCAAGAACTCAGCCAGCAGATAAGAGATGAATATATAGATGTAGTGCGAATAATAAAAGAAGAGAAAAATATAACAAAAGAATTTATTCAATTCCTTATGTCAAAAAAAGAGCGAGAAAAGAATATGACTTTTGAGATTATATATAGATTATTGTTAATTAGACTATTAAAAGGAAAAATATTGATAAATTATCAGATTAACTTATTAATATATTTTTGTACTACATATGGAATATATGCAACAGAAGAGACTCTATTGAAATGGTGTATTTCTATACTTGAAAAAGATATAAAA
>JAZRRK010000005.1:0-26305 GCA_045650705.1 Clostridia bacterium | reverse complement strand
TCCTCAAATCCAGGATAATACACCCCTATTGTCTTATTACTATTTAAAATATAGTGAGAAATAGACGGAATTGTTGCTTTTTTATTATACATATCATATCTAGTACAAACGAAAAAATACGAACTCATTAAAGTTGGTTTTGCAGTTGGAAACTGATTATTAGAATATGTTTCCATGAAATCCAAATTTCTACCAAGATAATAGTCTGTTGTATTTGTTCTTCGTGTCCAAGACAATGTTGATAAATCTACAGAGCTAATATTCCTTACCACTCTTCCATTTTTAAAATCTATAAAATCTGCATAATCTCCTATTTTTCTTAGTGGTTCATCTAAGTATATATTTGTTGTTACACTTTCTCCAGCTTCATTTGTTGCTGTAACTGGTATTTTATATTTTTCATATGGTTCATATTCAGTACTCTCATACGAAATCATAATATTCTTTAAAGTTATACTTCCATCCAATGGATTATCTGAAAGATTACTGCTACCAATTAATACTCTAAACCCAAAATACTCACGAGTAGACCAAGAAGCAGTTCTAATTGCCGTAAATTTTAAAGTTCCTGTTGTATTATCTTTACTTATCTTTTGAGTTGAACCGATATTGTATGTTATACTTTTCCCTGAGCCTGAACCTAATAATACAAAAAAGTCATTATCACTATTCTCTAACTCATAATCTATACTAATATTATAAGTAACTCCAAGCTGAGGCACTTCTGATTTTATTGCACAGCAATATTGATAATTTTTTGTATCTTCTGTTGTAAAAGTTAATTTTGTATCAACAAATTCAGCTAAATTACTTGTCTTCTCTCCCACACTTTGTATTTCTACTGGTGAAATTGGAGAAGGCGTTCCGTTTTGCACGCTATTTCCATATATTTTATAATTTTTTAATCCATTACCATCTGAATAATTTTCTTCTGTATATTGTGGTACAAAGGAATCTTCTATAATTGTAGCTTCATCTCTTTCTGCTATTATTGAATCTATTTTCTCTTGACCTTCTTCTATTTTACCAGTTGTGCTATTTTCTACCTTTTCTGCTGAGCCAATTAATTCTCCTTCTATAGATAGCCTTACGGTTACACCTAATAATATTACCATAATTATTACAGTTATTATTACCACCATTAAGGTAATACCTTTTTCGCCCCTTAAATTCTTTAATACATTATTGTTTACTCTCTTCATATCCTTATCTCCTTTGTTTTTATCATAGCACGATAAATTATTCCTTTTAAATTTCTGTATTTTCAATTGCCTTATTTATCTCTCTTGTTACTCTAAATACAAAATCTATTATGTCATAATATTTTTTTAACATGTCATAATCTAGTGTGCTTTTAAAAAGCATAGGTTCAAATACTTCTCCTGTATGAAATCTCATAGATACTTCATAATTTTCTATAATTATTTCATATCTTATCTTGCTTACTTCTCTAAATTCAACTAGCATCGCCATTATATCAGATGTTAATATTTGCATTGTTTTTATTTTATCTTCTGTAAACACATCAAAATGTTCTTCAAATTCTGATGAATCCATTTCTATTCTTGTTTTTTTATTAAAAAGTTTGCCTAAAAATCCTTTATCTGAACATATTCTTATTGTTGTTCCTATATCTTTTATGCCTTTCACATTACTAAATATTCCATGAAAAACTGTATAGGTTGTCCTATTACCTTCTGAATCTACGCTTTCTCTTTCAGTATGTACTTCTGCAATTCTTAAATCATACCTTCCTTCAAATAATCCTTCGATACAGTCTTCTGCGTCATAATTATCAAAACTTTCAAATTTGCATTTCCTATATATAGCTGAAGCAATACCTTTCTCAGGGTTATAGGTTAAATTCTCGTCAACATTTTTTACAAATGGACCTATTACTTTGTTTTTAAATATAGTAGAATACTTACCTGTCTTTCTATTTGATTTTATAATACATAAAATTAATACTATTAAAATTATATGTACAAAAAATAAACTTTCTACACCGATATTAATCATTAACTTTGTTAATACAATAATACCTATGATTGCTAATATAAAAATTATAATAGCTCCTTTTAGTTTTTTCTTTCTTATACTTTCTAAACCATTAATATTATCTATATAAATCTCTTCATATATTTCGTTAAAACTTTTCATATTTCACCTATTACAAATTAATATCGATATTATTCTTTGCACTCATATCTTCTAATTCAAACAATTTAGCTTCTGTAAATTTAAATGCTTCAGCAATTATAACTGTTGGAATAACAGCTATTTTTGTGTTATATCTTGTAACTTCTCCATTATATAATCTTCTAGCAGCTTGAAGTTGACTTTCTATTTTTGATAATTTTTTTTGTAATTCTAAGTATTGTTCACTAGCTTTCAATTCTGGATAATTTTCTATATATGCTATAAGCCTATCACATTCTGAATTCAGTTCTTCAGCTTCTGCTAGGTCCTTTGTGTTCATATAATTTGCTCTCATTGATGCTATTTTACTAAACACTTCACTTTCATGCTTTGTATAAGACTTTACACATTCTACTAAATTTGGTATTAAATCAAATCTTTGTGTTAAATACACGTCTATTGTTGAATAAGCTTGCTCAACTTTCTTTTTTAATTTTACCAATTTGTTATATTCAATTAATATAAAAAAGAATACTATTATTAATACAATTATAATTATTTCCATTTTTTATCCCCTTTTAATTTCGTTATATCTTAGTTTTATCATATAATTTTATATTTGTAAATACTCTTGAATAATAATTTTTGTTTGCTTTTTTTTACTTTATATTATATAATTCAACTTGAATAATTTTTATATGGAGGTTGATGTAATTATGCCAAGTTTTGATAACCTAAAAAATACTGATATTGAAACTTATGAAGCTGTTATGAAAGAATTAAATAGACAAAGGAATAAAATTGAGCTTATTGCCTCAGAAAATTTTGTTAGCAATAGCGTTATGGAAGCTATGGGAAGCTACTTAACTAATAAATATGCAGAAGGATACCCTGCACATAGATATTACGGTGGTTGTGAATATGTTGATATTGTTGAAGATTTAGCAAGAGAAAGAGCTAAGAAATTATTTAATGCAGAACATGCTAATGTACAACCACATTCTGGTGCTCAAGCAAATATGGCAGTTTATTTCGCTTTAATTAAGCCTGGAGATACTGTTCTAGGAATGGATTTATCTCATGGTGGTCATCTAACACATGGAAGCAAAGTAAATTCTTCTGGAAAATTATATAATTTCATACCTTATGGTATAAATGAAAAAACTGGCACTATAGATTATGAGCAAGTAGAAAAATTAGCTTTAGAACATAAACCAAAACTAATTTTAGCTGGTGCTAGTGCTTATGCACGAACAATAGATTTTAAACGTTTTAAAGAAATTGCAGATATGGTAGGTGCATATTTTATGGTTGATATGGCACATATTGCTGGTTTAGTTGCTGCTGGACTTCACCCAAACCCAGTTGAATATGCTGATGTTGTTACTAGTACAACTCATAAAACATTAAGAGGTCCTAGAGGTGGATTAATTCTTTGTAAAGCACAATATGCAGAAGCTATAGACAAAGCAATCTTTCCTGGTTCTCAAGGAGGTCCTTTAATGCATGTAATCGCTGGTAAAGCAGTATGTTTTTATGAGGCCTTAAAACCAGACTTTAAATTGTATCAAGAACAGATTATTAAAAACTCAAAAGCATTATCAGAACATTTATTACAATTAGGATTTAACTTAGTATCTGGTGTAACTGATAATCATTTAGTATTAATTGATTTAAGAAACAAACATATTACAGGAAAAGAATTAGAAACTAAATTAGATAGTGTCGGAATTACAGTAAATAAAAATGCAGTACCTTTTGATACAGAAAAACCTTCTATAACAAGTGGTGTAAGACTTGGAACACCTGCAGTTACTTCTCGTGGTTTTAAAGAAGATGATATGGTAGAAATTGCTGAACTTATAAATATGGTTATAACAAGCTATGATGAAAAATTTGATGAAATTACTCGTAGAGTACATGCTATATGTGAAAAATATCCACTATATGAATAGATAAAAAAATACATAACAGTCCTATTAGTGAAGTGAACAAAATGGAGTTCACTTCATTAGTGTAGGGCTGTTATATATTACTCTTTTGATATTTCTTCTATCTCCTGTTTTACTTCTTTTTTAGTTACCATATCTAGTATTTTTTGTTTTGGTACAATTATTTTCTTCCCTGTTTTCGTGCTCTCTATTTCAATTTCTCCTTGTTTTGATTTGTCTCCTAATATTATCATATATGGAGTACCTAATATTTTACAATCTTTTATACTACTTCCTATTGTAGTATCTTTTCTATCATCTAATATTGCACCTACCCCATTACTTGTTATAATGTTATACAGTTCTTCCGCTTCTCTCCTCTTTTCTTCATTATTCGCCTTTGGTATTATTTGCATAAAATAAGGTGCTAAATTGCATGGCAAAGAAATTCCTTCTGGATTACCATCTTTGTCTCTTATTAAACTCTTCTCATATATTGTTGCTAAAGTTCTGCTTACTCCTATCCCATAACACCCCATATAAAATGGTTTTTCTTTTCCTTCTGAATCCATAAAATTTGCATTCATTGTTTTTGAATAGCTTTGACCTAATTGAAATATATGACCTAATTCAACTGCTTTTCTTGGTTTTAATAATGATATATCATCTATACCATATTCCTTTTTCAGATATTCTTTATAATTATCTTTTTCTAAAACTTCTGTATTTAGTGCAATTCCTGTTGTTTGATCAAATAATATAGTGTCTTCCCCTATATCTGATAAAAACATAAATTCTTCTGATTTCTTTCCTCCTATTTCTCCATTATCAGCTACAACTGGAACAACTTCTAAGCCTAATCTTTTAAATATATTTATATAACCTTTTTTTATTTCATTATATGATTTTTGTAAATCCTGTTCATCTCTGTTAAAACTATATGCATCCATCATTGGAAAGCTCTTTCCTCTCAGAAGAAATCCTCTTGTTCTTATCTCATTTCTATATTTCTCTCCTACTTGAAAAAATGTTGTTGGTAAGTCTTTATGCGATTTTAATTTATGTCTTGCAAACTCTACAACTGCCTCCTCTGCAGTTGGTGCTAAACAATATTCTCCCTTCTCAGTATCTATTGTAAGCATAGTTCCTGAATCTATATATTTTTGCCATCTTCCAGATGCATCCCACATATTTCTAGGTTGCAAAGTTGGCAATTCTATTTCTATACAATTACAGTTTGTTAATTCTTCTTTTATTATATCTTCTATTTTTTCTTTTACTTTTAATGGAATATTACTATATGCATATATTCCTGTACCATATTGTATAAGTTGACCTGATTGAAGTAATATATCTTGTGCTGGAAACATTTTATCTACATTTTGAAGCCTTGTTCTTCCAATTCCCGCTTTTGATAATCTCATAGATTCATCATCCTTTCTTTTCCAAGTTTACTTATACCATATTTTGTGTAAAAAAATTGTCGTTATGTGTCATGTGTTAAAAATTTTTAAGAAGGTCCTTTTGGACCTTCTATTAATCTGGACAAGTACGTTTTACTGATTTTTCTGTTTCTGAAAATCTCTCTATATTTTTTACCAATAATCCATTATCTACCTTTATATCTTTAATTTCCATAGTATCACCTCCTTGCTACTTTATTTTTACTTATATTGACTTTTCATATAAGTCTATTATATATTTTCGTAATACCACTTTAGTTGGAATACATTGCATATCATCTACTTTTTCAAAATCATTTGTAGCATTATAATTTCTTGATGGACAACCTCCTGCACATATATATTTTGCAAAGCATTTTTCACATTTTGTATTTTTTGCTTTGTCATCTACATACGAATCGAACTTTGCGTCTATCCAATTTTTTATATTGGTATCTTCTACTATAAATTTACTTGCTAATGGATGTGTTTTATTTTGAACTCCTAAGCAAGATGAAAATACTCCATCATAGGTTACAGCTAGTTTATTTTTTCCTACTCCATCGCAAAACATATATGATGGAGATAATGCATTCATTACTGTTGATGTTATTATAGATACATCTTTACTTCTTGCATAATCAATTGCTTCTACTAATTTTTCTGCATATTCTTCTGGAGTTGCTCTTTGTAAGATTTCTTCATTTTCTTTTGCTCTTCCCCCTATAGTAATTGGTTCAAAATGAATTATCTTTATTCCTAAGTTAGCTAAGTAATTAATTGTTTCTTTAAATTCATATATCATTGGCTTTGTTATTGTCATTCTTATTATTACAGATAATCCTCTAGATGTTAAATCTTTTATTGTTTGTTCTATTATATGTGATGTTCCACCATTTGTTGCTGTTACCCTTTGCTTGTCTTGGAACTTTGGAAGCCCATCCATAGATATTGTTACTGTAAAATTGTTTTCTACTAACAAATCCTTTATCTCTTTATTAAATACCCCATTACTTGTTATCCCAAAAGACACTCTAAATTCATTTAGTACTTCTTTTGATTTATCCATTGAATACTTAATTAAATCTGGATATAAAGTAGGCTCTCCTCCAAAAAATGTTATAAATATTTCTTTTTTGTTTTTTATCTTTGCTAATTCCTTTACCGCTTCTAGAGCATTATCTATATTTTCTTTACTTATTATTTTCTTGCAAAAATTTTTTTCTCCTACAAAACAATATTTACATCTTAAATTACAATCATTAGTTAAAGATATTACCAATTCTACATAGTCATTATAATCTCCAGGGCAACTCTTTGGCTCTCCTAACATATTGTTTTCCTTCAAAAATTCTGTGACTTTTTCCTCTTCAAATTTCTCTTTGTCTACTGCAACAATCTTGCCATTATAATACGAAAAAATTATGTACTTATTTTTATGCTCTACAACTGGTAGTCCATCTAATAGAAAATCTTCCATCTTAATTCCTCCTTCTATGTTTGTACATAATATTAAGATATTTGAAAGATTATTCCTAATTTCATTCAAAAATTTAAAAAGCATATAATATAACTCATCTCCATAAACATTACTGTTTATAAGTTATGATTTTATATTGTATGCTCTTTTGATCTTATAAATTACTTTTTTAAATTACGTATACCAATACACATATCAGTTGTAATAAACTAGCTATTACACATGCTAAGTGAAATACTGAATGCATCCATTTTTTCTTTTTTCCAAATCCATAAAAAATCGCTCCTAATGTATAAACTATTCCACCTAGTAATAAAAGTGTAAATCCTGTTCCTCCTAATGCTTCCATAATTACATTTATTCTTACTATTATGCACCAGCCCATTACTAAATAACATATCATCGAAAACAATTTATATTTCTTTAAATCTATTGAATTTAGCACTATACCTATAATAGCTAATCCCCAAACTACTCCAAATATTGTCCAACCTAAAACAGGATTATATTCTCTTAAAGTGCATAATGTAAATGGTGTATATGTTCCAGCTATTAATAAAAATATTGAACAGTGGTCTATTACCTGAAATACCTTTTTCGCTTTCAATCTTGGATTTAATCCATGGTATATACTAGACATTGTATATAAAATAATTAATGTTGAACCATATACTATAGAACTTGCTATTCCATAACTCCTCTGATTAATTACAGAGAAAACGATTCCTAATACAATTGCCACTACTCCTAATGATGCTCCAACTATATGAGAAACCATATTAAATATTTCTTCTCCTTTTGTATATGTTGGTAATATCCTATCAGCTAATCTCGTTCTTTTCACACTTAAATCCTCCTTTAATTTTAATATAATACCATATTTTATAAAATTCATAATTATTAAATAAATCTTATTTTTTTATTGATAATTTATCTAATAGCAGTTATATCTAAGAATTATTAAATATTATATTATAAACTGGTGTACTTATTATACTAATTATAATGCCCATGATTATTGTCCAAAAAATATCTCCTCTTAATTTTAAATTTCTTTCCCACTTTTTCTTTTGAAATCCAAACAAATAAACTATTGGAGTAAAAAACTTATCGCAAATCTTCCTATCTAATATTTTTCTAAGAAAATAAACATAACAACCTATAACTACTCCAATAAAAAATATTATATTAGGACTTTGCTCAAATATACTTACATCTGATATTATAAGATAAATCAACATAGATATAAAAGTAATAATCATAGTTATAAAGACTATACCTATCTTGCCAATAATCCAGTCAGATTTGGTATGATTCTTATATAATTTTAGTATTTTCTCTTTTAGTATACTATCTAATTCATTGTTTTCTACTTTGTATTTGCATTCTGCTGTATATCTATAGTTTAAAATTGTATTGTAGTTTGTTTCAAAATTAAAAAATATATCGTTTCTTTTTCTAAATTTGTCTGTATCAATTACTAAACTCATTATATCTTCATCAAAAGAATATTTTAATAACTCTTCTTTTGAATTAAACTCGTATTTTGCATCTCCTTTAGTTATTAATGTAAACATGGGAGTTTCGTTAATTATTTGATATACCTCTTCTATTTCTTCAAGAAATTTTTCATCTATTTCCAATGATTTATTCCATCTTATCCTTCTTTCCATATATATTTTCCTTCCATAAATACATTTCTTAATTCTTTATTATTACATTGTTTATTAAAACTATTGTTCCTAAATATTTTAGTTATATAAAATCACGGCATCTATAATGTTACGAGTTTTCTTTCAGTTTTAATATAATAACATATTTTTTATATAATAGCAAGATAAATATATGTATAATATGTTTAAGCTTAGACTTAAATAATATCGATTGCAAATGAGGTCGACCCTTGAGTAGCCGGAGGTGTGCAAAAGTTCCCGTATTATCCTATAGGAAGGATAATTACGGGATATTATTGTTTATACTATTATATTTTTAATTTGTAATTTAATTCTCCTATTTCAGCTGTTGGAACAAATCCTGGTTTTGCATTTATTACGTCTGGAATTCTGTTTACTACTGTTCCACATGTTAATTCTACTGTTGCTGGTCTTGCTACTGTTATTGTTGTATCTGGCTCTCCATACACAGTCCATTCATTTTTGTCATAGTCTTCTTTTGAATATACTTTTCCTATACATTCAGATTCTATTGTTATTCCTTCTTCTGTTTCTGTTGTTACTATTGCACTCATTCCTGTTGCATCTCCTGCTTTTACTGTTACTCCTAATGTTTCTGAATAAATGTCCTCCTTATTTGTTGTTGGTACTGTAACTTGTTTTTGAGATTTTACTGTTAGTCCTAATTTATCACATAACCATCCATTTACATTCCACATATATGATGGTAAATATTCTCCACTTTCTATAACCTTTTGTCTTTCTTCATCACTTATTTTATCTACTGATGCTATTTGTTTATCAAATTCTTCTAATGTTAAACCTGCACCATGTGCATTTGCTAAAGCTATACCATAATCTTCTACATTATAGCTTGAGCTTCCTTTTATCTTTGTTATTTTTTGTGTTGAACCTGCTATACTTGTTATTAATTGTCCCCAATATATGTCTTGGTATCCTGTTCCTACTATTGTGCAACCTGTTTGCTTTGCTAATTCATCTACTTTTTTTGTTAAACCTGGGTTTGAGTTCCATGAATAAAATGCTTCTTCACATGTTGTTATTGCATTTATTCCTAGTCTTGCACACAACATCATTGGGTCTTCAATATCTTTTAATAAACTCATTGTTTCTATTATGCATACATCAGGTTTAACTTGTTTTAACATTTCTTCTGCTTGGTCAAATGCTGTTACTGTTACTCCTAAGTTTTCTCCTCCAATTATTGTTCCTATATCTTTTCCTATAACATCTGGATTAATATCTACTGCTCCAACTACTTCTCCACCTTTTTCAATAACATATCTCATTGTATATTTAGCCATTTTTCCTGTACCTATTTGTACAACTTTTGTTTTTGTCTCCATTTAAAAATCCTCCTCAAATTTATATATTTAATAAGCTTTATGCTTGTTAAATTTAATTTTTATTTTAGGTGTTTTAAATACTCTATAACTTGCAATCCTGCTGTTGTTCCCTCATATACTGCCTTAGATATTTGCAATAATCCACCTGTACAATCGCCACATGCATATATTCCTTTTATGTTAGTTTCCATTTTTTCATTAACTATTATTTTATTATTGTTTGTTAATATTCCTAGCTTCTTAGCAAAGTCTATACTTTCAGCTGTTCCTTCTGCAATAAATATACCATCTGCTTTTATTTTTGTTTTATCCTTAAATGTTATTTCTTCTACTCTTTCTTCTCCCCTAATTTCATCTATTTCTTTTTTATTTATTTCTACATTATCAGCACGAATTTCTGGCTCTTGTTTTCCATTCGTTAATATTGTTACCTTTTTTGCTAAATTTATTAAATCATTTGTTTCTGAAATTGCATAATTTCCATTCCCTAATACTGCAACTTCTTTGCCTCGGTAGAAAAATCCATCACATATTGCACAATAACTAATTCCTTTACCTTCAAATTCTTTTATACCTTTTATTTTTGGAATATTTTTCTTTGTTCCAGTTGCCAAGATAACAGCTTTTGCTATACATTTTTTGTTTGCTCCTGTTATTTCAAATTCATTTTCTAACATTTCTATTTTTATTACTTCTTCGTTTGCTACTTCTACACCTATGTTTTTTGCTTGTTTTATTCCATCTTCATATAGCTTCCTTCCATCTATTCCGTTTTCAAATCCATAAAAATTTTCTATTTTTTCTGTTTTTTCCAAACTAGATTTGTCGCTATATATTACTAAAGTTTTTTTATTTGCTCTTGCAGTATATAAGCTGGCTGATATTCCTGCAGGTCCTGCACCTATTATTACAACATCGTACATTTAATCACCTAATTCATTTTTTTATTTATGATATCATTAACACAATAAAAATACAATATTTATTTTCCATTTTTGATAAATATAAATACCACTTAAGTTTTATTATTCTTAGGTGGTATTTATTCTACATATATTAATTATTTTCTTCATATATATTTTCTGCTAAATTTTCCATTTGTTCTCTTCTATTATCTTGTTTTTCTTGCATATTATCTAGTCTTTCTTTTGAAATTTTTTCATAATTATCTTCCATATAGCTTTGTGTTCTTTTATAGTTATCTACTAAGTTTTGAGCTTGTTCTATTTTTGTTTCATTTGGATTAACTATCTTACTTTTTAAATTTTGCATTTCTTCTTCTCTTATATTTTGTTTTTCTCTTGCTCTTTCCTTATCTTCTTTTCTACCTATTTCTGAATATTGTTCTAAGTGTCTTTCTGTTCTTGTATGTCTTTCTACTAAATTCATTAAATTATCTACCTGTTCTCTTTTTTTACAATTCCCCAAAATAAATTCCTCCTTTTTGCTAATATTATTAGCATTTTGATGGTATTTATTCAAATTTATGGTAAAAAACTCAAGTTTTGATATGTTTTACATAATGTGTTATAATATTTATATAAGGCCATTGGCCTAGCACATTGAAAAATTTTCCTTGTTGCTAAAAATCTTTTACTTTAGGAATGCCCTTTTAGGGAACGAACTCCACTATATGTGGGTATTAGGGAAAGGAAAAGCTATGAAAGAAATAGCTATTAAAGACATTGTTTTAAAAGGATCTAATCGCTCTGTGATGTCGGAAACAGGACTTCCTGCTGAAACACAAGTTGAGTATTTATGCCGACACTCCCGTTGGGGTGACACAGAATACAGTACTTCTCTGTATCGTATTGTAGATACAGATGATTTACTTATTATTCAGCACACCAATCCCTATGATAACGTTGTTATTAAAAAGGGATACTTTAAAAAGCAAAAAGTATATGCGCGAAACGTTAGTATTCTTGCCCGTAGTTACAATCTTCCTTTTGAGCTTGCGTTGGCTCTTGGAGACAAGGAATCTAACTACGAAGCATTTACCCTTGTAATGCTAGACCTCGATTCCATAAACCTTGAGACAGTACTTAATCTTAATGCTGGATCAAGCAGAAGAAAATCCTCCCTTCATGCAATTCTCGGAGAAGAATTGTATGATTCTCTTCATATTAAGTATATGGGAAGGATTAATACTAGAAGAATAGCTAATTACGTGGCTAAGTGCTGTATGGCTAAGCTTTCATAGTACTTCTAAAAAGCGGGATATCTACATTTAGTATCCCGCTTTTTCAATTATATGTCAAAAATCTCCGTTCCCATTGACATCCCGCTATTGTTTTTTTTAGTTTATAATGTTATAATTTAATTAAACATATTTTACTAAAGAATAAAGGATGTGATTTACATGGAAGATTTAAACTCTATTAATGAAAATATTAACGATTCTTCAGTTGTTAATAACAGTTTTCTAGACAGTTTAGATACTGATATGTCTTTTGCTACTGATTTAAATACTATTCAAGATGAAAATACTGATAATAAAAATATCGATAGTAATACTAACATTGAAGTTTCAGAAGAGTGCAAAGAAGAATGTACCGCGTTAGTTATAACTAAACCTAACAGTCTTTTTGTTGCTCAAACTATGTTTAAAAAGAGTATAAAAATTTCTATTAAATCATTTTTAATTTCTCTTTCTCTTGGTTTTTTAAACTTGTTTCTTTAAATTTTAATATGAATTGAGATCTTTATATTTTGCCAAATTCACTTAACGGCCAGTATCTTAGAACTACTTTGCCTTCTACTTTTTCTAATGGTATACATCCAAAAGTTCTACTATCTATACTCTCGTCTCTGTTATCTCCCATAACATATATACACCCATCTGGTACAATTACATCATTATATGTTGAGGTTTTTGTTGTTGCTCCTTCTAGCAAATATTCTTCATAAATTTCCATTCCATTTACATATACTTTGCCATCTTTTATTTGTACTCTATCTCCCTCTACTCCTATTACTCTTTTTATATAGCTTACTTTATTTAATTCCAAAACATAGTATACTAAATTATCTATAAATGTCTCCGGCTCATAATTATACACTGCTATCTGACTTGATAGATTTATTTCACTAGGTGCCTCAAATGTTACTATATCGCCCCTTTTATATTTCCCTTTTGTGATTCTTTTTGTTCTACTTAAATATACTCTTTGATTTTCCTGTAAAGTTGGATACATTGATGCTTGTTTTATTACTGTTGATGTTCCAATGTAAAATCTAGTTATTAATGCTATAACTAATGCTAGTAATATACAAAAAGACCATTCTAATATTTTTTTAAATATTTTATTTCCTTTTTCTTCTTCCATTTTATACCTCGAGTTTATTATAACATTATTATACATTTTTTTACAATGAATTTTAAGGAATATTTGATTAAATTTATACTTTCAAAAATTAAAGGTAGAAGTATATTTCTTCTACCTTTAATCCTTTTATGTTGATGATTTCTTTTCGTGATATTTTACATAGATTTGTTCTGATACTTCTACTTTTTGCAATTGTTCTTCACTTGTAAAGCCATATAAATCCATATATACTGCTTTTAAATCTAAGTAAAGTTTATTATTTGTTGTATCTTGTTTTACTAACCATTCATTTCCGTCCTTTTTTGTAGCATCTAAGCTTAAATATGTTTTATCCCCATATGTTAGTGAGAATCCATCTGTTGTATCTATGTTATCTAGATATACCTTTCCTTTTTCTATTTCATCTCTAGTAAATATTCTATATTCTGTACTTGGTATACTTGAATGTATAAAGTGATTTAATAAGCTTGATAATTCAGTTGCACTCATTTTTCCTGACGTGTATGAAGCCTTAGCATAGTCATATCCATAAGCTCCTGCTGTTGTTTTTGCCAATTCATCATATAGCTTCTTTGTTTTTGAATTATTCTTTGATACTTTACATTCATCTATATTTGCTTCATCTGGATTTAATACTGTTCTTAATAATAAAGTATCTGCTCCATATCCTATTGTATAGAAATTAACAACTCCATAATTTTCTTTTATTTTTTCACTATAAGCATTTGCTGTAAGTATTGTATAGTATGCATCGTCTAAGGTAGCACTACTATCACCATCTGTGTCTGTTGGATTTCCTACATTATCATAAGATTCTGTACATTGTGTTGGTTCTCCATCTGATAGTAATATTAAAACTGGTATACGTGTTGTTGCTGCCGCTCCATCTGGAACATATACTGTATCTGCTCCGCTTAAGATGTTTGCTCCTTGTGCAATCCCACCTTGTATATATGTTGCTCCTGTTACTGAATATTCTTGATTATCAAATTCTTGATCATCAAAATATTTTACATTTGTACTAATTGATACATTACTATATTCACCACTATAACTATTCCAACTTCCTTGGCTACATGTTAAATAATATCCTATTGTGTACTCATCATCAGTACCATTAGTATCTAGAGGTTTATATCTTCCAAGTGGTAATATTGTTGTAACATTACTATTATATGTTACAACAGCTACTTTTGATAATGGATTATGTTTCATTATCATAGTAATTGTCTCATTTACTGCTGCTACCATATCTTTTGCCTTTGAATTTCCTTGTGAGTTTGCTTCTGCCATACTACCTGATATATCAAGTACTAATACAACATCAACTGGTCTATTATATAGTTCTATACCATTTTCATATGTTACTGTTTCTACTACTCCTTTTGCTGTATTTACTATTGTTTTGTCAGGTGTTATTTCTTGTTCATCAAGTGGCATTATATCATCGCTATATGTTGTTATGTATTGTATTAAGTTTTCAACATTGTCATCAACATCAACTTCTTTTACTGTATATTTGTGTAATTGTACTTTTCCTTCTTCTATAACTAGCTGGCCATTATTTATTTTGTATTTTGGTAGATTAGTCCATGTATAACTTAAATCTGATTGTTCCCATACTCCATCAGTTCCTGCTGATAATGTTATTTTTTCACCATATTTTTCGCCATTTTGATATAATTGAATGTGAATATCTGGATGTGTCATTACGTGTGGTGTAACCCATTCTTTATATACTGTAACTGATGCTGTTGCTGATTTTAATATATTTGTTATTGTAAAAGTATCAGCACTATAAATTACTTGATATCCATTTGGAACATTTACTTCTTGTACTGTATATGTTATTTCGTTTCCATTAATATCATATTTTGGTAAATCATTCCATGTATGTGTTAAATCTGCTGTATCCCATTTTCCGTTTTCTCCTACTGATAATGTAATTTTATAGTCTGTTCCCATTGATACAGGTGTTGTTTCTCCTGCAAGTGTTTTATATAATTGAATTTCTATACTATCTGGTCTTATTTTACCTTGATCCTCTTCATCTTCCCATACTTTTGTTACTGTTACATCTGTTCTATATGTATTTTTAACATTATATCCAGATACTTCTGAAATATAATCTTCTACTGGTTCTTCTTCTATTGTATATACTATTGCAGTTCCTTCTGAATATTTTGCTTTTCCTGTAAATGACCATGACCAATTGTCATCTGCTGTTACTTCTTTACTATCTACTTCTGTTCCATCTGCTAATAGATTTATTGTTATACTGTCTGGTCTTTCTCCTGCTTGGTCCCCATTATCATTCCATACTTTACTTCCTGATATTGTTATTGTTTCTGGTGTATATTTATTTGTTACATTATATCCATCTACTTCTGTACCATATGCACTTACTGGATCTTCAGTAATTGTGTAAGTAATAATTTCACCATCCTCATATTTTGGTAATCCTGTAAATGACCATGACCAATTATTTTCTTCTGTTACTGTTTTACGAGCTACAAATGCATTATCAGCAAATAATGTTATTGTTATACTCTCTGGTCTTATTCCATCTTGGTCATCATTATCTTCCCATGTTTTACTTCCTGATACTGTTATTGTTTCTGGTGTATATTTGTTTGTTACATTATATCCAGATACTTCTGTAGTATAACCTGTTACCTTCTCTTCTTCTATTGTGTATACTATTTCTCTTCCTTCCTCATATTTTGGTAATCCTGTAAAATCCCATTCCCATCTATCTGCCTTAGTTATAGTTCTACTATCTACTTCTTCACCATCTGCTAATAGGTTTATTGTTATACTGTCTGGTCTTATTCCATCTTGGTCATAATTATCTTCCCATGTTTTACTTCCTGATACTTCTACTATTTCTGGCGTATGTGTATTTGTTACATTATATCCAGATACTTCTGTAGTATAACCTGTTACCTCCTCTTCTTCTATTGTGTATACTATTTCTCTTCCTGCCTCATATTTTGGTAATCCTGTAAAATCCCATTTCCATCCATCTGCTTCTGTTACTGTTTTACTATCTACTTCTTCACCATCTGCTAATAGGTTTATTGTTATACTGTCTGGTCTTATTCCATCTTGGTCATAATTATCTTCCCATATTTTACTTCCTGATACTTCTACTATTTCTGGTATATGTGTATTTGTTATATCATATCCATTTATACTTGTTGTATAGTCTTCTATAGCTTCCTCACTTATTGTATATTCTATTACTTTACCATCTTCTGAATATTTTGGTAAATTTGAAAATGTCCACTTCCAGCTATCTGTCTCTTTTACTTGTTTACTTTGTATTTTTACTCCGTCTGCTAATAAATTTACTGTAATGCTTTCTGGTCTTTTTCCGTCTTGATCATCGCTATCTACCCATGTTTTTGTACCTGTTATATCCTCTGTATCTGGGTTTACGGGTATTATATAATCATCATCTTGTTCTTCTACATTTCCATCTACTACATATGCTGTATTATTTATATTCTTTTCTTTAGCTATATCTTCCTCTGTAACTACATATGCTACTTTTAGTGTTGCTACTTTTCCAGATTCTAATGTGGCTAATTTTACTAATGGTTCTCCTGCTTTTACTTCTTTTCCATCAAACTTAACATCTAATGCTTCTGTTATAATTACATTAGTTGCCTTATAGTTACCTGTGTTTGATACTTTTATTGTATAGATTATTAAGTCACCTGGTCTTACCATTGGTACATTCTCACTATTTATTTCTATTGTTTCGTCTGGTTTTTCTGCTTTTATTAACCCTGTTGCTGTTTTTTCTATTTGTAATTCTGGTTTATATATTCCCATACCTGCTTTAATTGTAGGTATAGAAATTGTAGTCCATGATAATTTTAAATCTTCATATACTTTTCTTTCCTGTTCTACTACTGTTTCGGTTATTCCTGATAGTATTTCTTCTTCAGTTAATGTTCCACTTTGGCTACTTCCTCCTGTTGTTCCTGATGGTGTACTATTACTGCTTGTTCCTTGTGTTCCTGGAGTTACAGGTTCTACTACATTTTCTCCTGACTCACTATTATTTTCTCCTGTTCCATTATTTTCTTCGTTATTACCTGCTACGGGTAATTTATCTATCAATCCTTGTTCTGCTGCCTCTGCTTCACCTTTATCTTTTAAGAATATTGTTATACCAGCTACTGATGCAGCAAGTAATATAATTGATATAATTATTATTATAATATTTCTTGCTCTAAAAAACTTTCTTTCCGCCATATTCAAGCCCCCTCTTTTAATCTTTGATTTCTCTTGCCTTTACTATGAACCTTTCTTTGTTGCCGTTTGTACAAGTAATTAAAGTTACTTCTCTTGATGTCTCATCTTCTGGTAAGATACATGTTATATCATTAGGGTCTATAATATATGTTTTGAAAACTTGATATTTTACAGTAACCATTTGGCTATCTGTTAATTCTATAATATCTCCGTTTTCTAATTTATCTATTTTGCCAAACATTTTATTATTTAAATTATTATGTCCGGCTAATACTACATTACCTTTTTGATTAATCTTTTCTCCCCAAAATTTTGTTATTGATAAATTTAAACTTGTTTTATCTGTTTTTTCTAGTATCGGATACTCTATATTTATCTTTGGTATTCTAATTATTCCTATTACCTTATATCCATCAATTTCTGCATCTATCTCTTGAATAACATCAATTCCCTCTGCATTAGATATTTCTTTATTCTTTATTTCTGCTAATACAGTTTGTGCCTGATTTTCTATTTTACTGCTTTCTACATTCTTTTTTATTACTAATGCAGTTAATATAATTGCTGTTATTATTAAGAGAATTAGAATTATTTTATATACTGTTATCTTTTTCATGTTACTTATTCATTTCTTTTTTCTTAAGAAAAGCTATTCTTATAGAAACTAGAATTATTGCAACAACTACTATTCCTAAAGCGATTAGTATAGTATTGTTATCGTAAGTATAAGGTAATTTAGTTTTTATTTCTTCTTTTATAAATTCTTCATCATATTCTCTAATTGATGTTAAGAAATGTACGTCTTGAGTATTATCTCCTCTTATATGTAATATGTATTGGTCCCCTGTCTCAGCTTCTACTGGTTGCTGAATGCTAGAGTTTTCAACTATTTTCCAACTTTCTGAATTTAATTCACTGTATAGTTTATTATATAATTCTATATATTCTTTACTTGCTTTTATTTGTGTATAAATATCTGTAAATTCATTTTTTTCAATTAATTCTGCTAATGTAAATAGAGTATCCGTTTCTTCTGAAGATTTTCTCTCTATTAATTGATATTTACTATCTGTAATTTCATTTAATAGTTTTACTACACCTACTGTTTCTGTAATCTTTGTACCTTCTTCATTTACTTCATTTACTATTTCTTGTTGTTCTAACTTAATTGGTATAATTGTTGAAGTATTACCAACACTTTCTAATTCTGTTTTTGTAATATTATCTTTTAAATCAATTTCTCTTGCTGTTACTTTTATATCTCCATCTACTTTTACCCACATGTAAGTTTTATTTGCAAACATTGAAATAGTACTACTATCCACATATGCAATATTATTTGCACCTGCTTCTAAACTATCTACTGCAGAGTCGTAAAAAGTTAGTGTTGCTACGTCTGCTGTACTATCATTTGAAAATGCAAATTCAAATTCTTGCTTTAAATATTGTTTAAGATAAATTAAGCACTCATCTTCTGTTTTCTTTAAAATTACTAACTCCTCATTTGCCCCATAACTAAATTTAGACATACATATTACACATATTCCTATAATTAGTAATGTAATTAAAATTTTTGTTTTTACCATTTTTATCCCCCCATTTTTGAATTCTACATTTCTTAAATTTTATTTTAAATTCACAAATATTATACTATACAACCTAATTGCTGTAAATATTTTTTAGTTTTTTTTTTACTTTTTTTTCCATTTTTATATGGCATAATTTTAACTAGTTACAAATCATCATCGTAATTTGGAAATTTTCTACTGTTTCCAGAAGTTTGAATACTTGCAGAAGAACCTCTTTTTTCTAATTTTCCACTACGATTCGATGTAGTTTTTCTATAATTATCATCTAAGAATCTTGTATCAGCTTCTACTGTTTTGCTATCAATAAAATTCAAACTAAGTTTAAATTTTAAAAATCTTTTTAAAGTTTCAAATCCATCACCATTGTCAAAAAGCTCATTAAGTAAAAAGTCATCAATAGTGTATTTGTTGATTCTCTCAGAAATGATTTCTGCATCAGCATCCATTTTATCAAAAAGCTCTCCTCTTACAAGATTATACTTAGTATACTTTTCTTTACTATCAGCAATTGCATTATATTTAGCATTTGAATCTCTTAAATCTTTTGATAGATATGTTTGAAAAGTTTTTTTCTTTTGAGAAGAAAAACTCGCAAATGGATTTTTTCTAGGATCTCCGTCATTTCTTAGCTCATTCATTAATTTTAAAAGTGTTAGCCTATATTCAGCTTCAATTAATTCTTTATATAGTCTTGCAGAATATTTTTTATCGAATTTATTATTTCTTTGACTAATCAAAGTTATATATTCTTCAGTTTGTATTATTTTACGTTCTGTTTGGCTAGTAAAATTACTAGAAAACCATTTTTGCATTTCAGTATTTAGTGTTGATATTTCACTTAAATAACATAAGCTTTGAATTGCGTTAATATGTGCTTGATAGTCTAATTCAAATTTTCTAAAATTTCCCTCTAATTGATAATTACTCATTGAATTTATAGTTGAATTTTTGCTAGTAGTTAAAAGATCTTTTATTTGATTTAGTTTTCTTACTAAAGATAGATATGCGTTATACTCAGGTCCACTATCAGGATAATCGTTTGGATTTACAGTTTTAAAAAATTCTGCCAAGTTTATAAGTTCACTTTCTCTACGTTCAATTTGAGATGAAATATCATCAAGTACTGATGTTTTTTCTTCTTCCACAACAAAAGTAGACTTTATGTCATCATCGGGAATTTCCTCAAAAAACAAATCTAAAAAAGATTTCTTTTTCTTTTCACTGCAATTTTCTTTTAAAGTTTTCTCTGAAGCATCTTCAAAAAATATATCTGTCCAACTACCTTTTTTGGCTGGATTAGAAGATTTTTTTTTACTTTCACTATCACCATCTTTGTCTTCTTCAAATATTAAATTAGATATTTTATCCAATAATCCCATTTTTATTTTCCTTTCACCTTAGCAATTATATCACGTTTATGTAAACTCTTCAATAGTTTTCTAATTATTTAAGTTCTCTTTTCTATATTTTTGACAAAGAAAAGGACCCAGCTAAAGCTAGCCGGGTCCTCGGAGTTAAACATTTAAACAATGTTTACAGTATTAGTATCCTGCCTGATAAAAACTGATTTCACTGCTGCGATTATTTGCCTGTCCTTCCGCGGTATCATTAGTATCAATCGGATAGTCACCTCCGAGACCTTCGATGATAATTCGATCTTCCGAGATACCCTGGGAAACCATATATTCTTTTACGGTTTCTGCTCTCATTTTAGAAAGTTTATATGCAAATTCACTGCTAGAGAAACCAGGAGCAATCTTATAGGACTGAGTTGCTTCATCCCATACTGCACTTCCAGTACCGAGATTAACATGTCCAGAAATCTTGATTACTGTCTTGTTTAAGACTTTTGCAACTTTAATGAACTGGTCAAGCAATTCTTTATTTGTCTGCTCATATCCAGTTTTAAACTCAGCGGAATCGCCATTAAACAATACCTTCGCATACTGGCTAATAAGTGCTTCCTGATCAACATAATCCTCAGCGCTGTTGGTAATTGAAGATTCTGTCGAACTTTCTTTTCCATCCCACTTAGAGCCAAGAGCAATGATATAAGAATCGCTTATCAGATTGTATTCGTCATTCGTTTCGAAGCCGAGCTGTTTCCAGACTTTGCAGAAGTCTTTGTAGATATCATTAGCTATATCAAATGCTTCCAAATTGCCATTGAAGCCTAGGAATTTTGCATAACTAATTTCATCTGTCATATCTTCATTAGAATAGTCGGAAAAGTCAGGAACAGATTGACGAATAGCGTCGTAGTACTCCTGAATGTTAACATCGTTGTTGATGTCGTTTACTGTGGTAATGATAGCATCAATCATAGACGTTATTTCGTCTTTATGATTTTTTGCAAATTCCTGGTTAAATACGATACCATCGATAACGAGGTATTCTGCAGAAGCAGTACTGAAGAGAAGATGACTGTTTTCTTTTTCAAGAGCACTAGTCATATCCCAAGTAGAAACTGCACCTACCTCACCATTAACAAATGCATCAACAGCTTCCTGAGTCGAATCAAAAAGCACAAAATTGTTAACGATTGTTTGTACTTCTGCTTCGCTAAGACCAGATTCGTTGAGGAACCAAACAGGAATCGCGGTAGATACTGAATTCTTAGCCATACCAATCTTTACATTTTTAAGATCAGTAATAGTTTTTACGTTACTATCTGCAACAATTCCATCACCACCTGTACTGGTGTCAAGGAAGTAAGGCATAACAGTTTGAATACCTTTATCTTCCAAATCCTTGGCTACCATAGCCATCTTGTTAACTGTCATAGCAAAAAACTGGATGTCTCCATTTTCAAAAGCTTGGATAATTTTTTCATCATTATCCTCAATGAAAATCTCAACATTAAGACCTTTCTGGCCGAAATTAGAAGCCTCCTTGGTTACATTTCCACCATTTGCAGCGAAAAGACTTGTGTATCCGCTGAACGTGTTCACATAGCCTTTGATAGTTGCTTTACTTGCAGTATCATTTTTTTGTTCCGACTTGGATTCATCATCATCTTTATTGTCGTTTGTCCGAGTTGTAGTTTCTTGTTGCTGAGTTTGCATATTATCTGTGCTGGGATTGAAATCGTTTCTGTCTCTACTCATACTGATAATTCCAAGAGCAATTCCGCCTACAATTGCGAGAATGATTATGCTCAAAGTAGGAATAACCCAAGGTCTAAGTTTTCTATTACTCATTGTATGTCCTCCAAATGTTTTTTTTGTGGATAAAAAGTTTTTTTGGTTACTTCAAATAGCCGAGCCAAGTATCAATTTGATTGATTACCATCTGGCCCTGCTTTTCGGTTTCTGCCACAAGATTAGCTGATTTGTGAAGAGCTGATTCATTTTCAGCACGCTGTGCAGCAATGTTCTTCAAAGTAGTATCTCTTTGCTGCTTTGCTGCTTCAGTAGCAGAATCAGTTCTCTGACGGATTTCTGCAATAATCGCAGCAGAACGGGCTTTTTCTTCTTCAATTTCTCGTTCACTTTGGATATTTGCCTGAGAAATCGCTTCTGTACAAACTGCTTCTGCTTCTTTTTCTGCCTGAGTCAAATCGTGTTCTTCATTGGCTTTTTGAACCTTAAGATTTTCAGCTTGCTTTTTGGTCTGTTCGATTGCGTCCATGATAGCCTGTCTGCGGCTGATGCCGTCTTTTTCCAGTTCTTCAGGATCGCAATGCGCAAAATTCTCCAGAATCTTCCGGACCAACTCATGATCTACGTCGACGCCAGCGGTGTCCAAAACAGACTGAACATTGCAAATGTCAGGATACTCATCATTATCAGATTTCACCTGAGACTCAATGATGATTCTCTGTGCCATTTCAGAAATGTTTTCTCCCCCTTCTTCAGACATCGATGTTTCAAATGTTGACATCTCCTCCTGAGTTAATTTAGGCATTTCTTCTGCTGGTGTGCTTCCCTCCTCGTATAAAAACCGATTCAGGAAATCAGTAAATTTCTTCATTGCCATGTGTTTACTCCTTTCAAGTAAATATAAAATTTTCAATTTACTCACATATAATACAATATATGCGTCGATTATTATATCACAGTAAATGTATTATGTCAATTATCTTATCCTCAATATATTATTACCATTTTTCAGATAGTTTTGTTGACATAATTGCAGAGGTGTGGTAAAATAATCTAGCTGTAAATATACAGTTAGTACATTGAGTTAATTTTATTAATCATTAGGAGGTTAATCTTATGGAAAACAAAACTACACAAACTAATGGATCAAGCTCTTTGTTCTCAACGGACATCTTTGAAAGTGCGACCATCCAGAAACCGGCTACGAGTGAGCCCGCTCCTCTCCTGACTAAAACAGAACAAGACATTTTTAACAGTCTTAATGTTCAGGAAAAAGCAGAACTCACCAACGTTATTCGGGGAATGGATTTTACTCAGCCCAATTTCACGTCTGAGTATGGCAAAGATGCCAGATTAGGTATCGCTACTATCAACGAAGAAGCTCTTTCTGTTACCCGTACCAAGGATCTTGGAAAAGTTGGCACCAGTATGTCTAACCTTATGCTTCAACTCAAAGGAATCAGCATTCCAAGTCAGTCTCATGGTATTTTCGGAAGAACTCGATCTTACCTTGCACAACTTAACGCAAAGCTTACTCCAGCAGAGGAAAATGTCAAAAAGGCCGTTCGAATTATGGAAGACCATAAATCGCAGCTGGCTGCTGACAACACATCTTTCGACGCTCTTTACAAGAAGAATCTTGCATATTATAAAGCTCTTACGCTCTATATTATCGCTGGCAAGATGAAACTTGACGAAGAAAGAAAGACCACTCTTGCACAACTTCAGCAGAAAGCTGCCTCTACAGGCGATATGGCTGATGTGGAAGCTTACAATTCCTACAACTCTATTCTCAATCAGTTCGATTCTCTTTTGAATGAATTTGAGAGTTCCAGACTTCTGTGTTTGCAGACTGCACCCGTGATTCGTATGGCACAGGAAAATAACAAGCTTCTTATCCAGAAGTTTGATTATATCTTCACAACTGCTGTACCTGCATGGCGTACACAGATTCACCTTGCTCTTAACTTGGAAAACTCCAAGCAAGCCGCAAGTGCTGCAAATGCTGCAATCGACTTCACGAATGATCTCATTCGTCAGAACGCAGATATGCTTAAGCAAGGAACAATCGATATCGCAGAGCTGTCTGAACGCGAAATCATTGAGAGTGATACGCTCGAGTATGCAAATCAGCGTCTGATTGAAAGTATCGAGGCTGTATTTCAGATTCATGCTGAAGGAAAAGCAAAAAGAGAAGCCAACCGCGAGAAGCGTGCTATGCTCGAAGAAGATCTTAAAAACGAGCTGCTTCAGCTTACTTCCCGTCAGTAACGTGAAAAAATATGTGTGCTTGCTAAAGGCCACATAATAATTAACTCAAAAAGGCGCTGCAATTACTATTGCAGCGCTTTCTTAATCGACGAGAGACCACGGATTTCTCGTCGATTAAGGGGATTTTAGCATATTCATGAATAGCAAAATCATTGAAAAATGGGTGTTCTGTATTTTTGACAAAAACCAGTTCCTTGTTAGGAACTGGTTTGTTCATTAAAACTATGAAAGTACAATTAGTAAGGTCTCAACAAAATTATTAAGACTATGCATAGATAATGGAACCAATATATCTTTTGTTTTATGATAACGATACCCATAATAAAAAGCTCTTATCATATAAAACCAGATATAATAAAATGGATTAGTATCATTAACCACATGCATTGCTGCAAATATGATTGTAGAAACAATAATGTACAAAGTTTTGTTCTTAATAAACCTATATGGCAAGAACCGAAAAATAAACTCTTCTATTATTGGTCCAATGATAATTGCATATATCGAATTGAAAATTAGTGCTTCACAAAACGATTCCTCTATACTTGTCTGATTTGCTGGTTGTCCAACCATTATGAAAGAAGTAATACACTTTGATATTAGTAAAATAGGAATAAACATTAAAATTTCTTTAGAAATTTTTTTTATTTCTTCAATTATGTTTTTTCCTAATTTTCCTCTGTTCTTTTCAAACATTTTATCCATCCATTCGTTCATATATATAAGACAAATTAATGGTAAAATAATTATTTGAACTATAAAACTGATGACTTGCAAAACCATCGGTAATTCAATTTCTATAAGCATAACTATAAATGAAACATAGAATGCAAATGCGAAAAAATTCCGTGTTTTTTCTTTCATTATAAATGTAAAAAACCGTTCTACCTTATTATACATTAAATCTTTCCTCCTAATTATTAATGAATTTGTTTTATTAGAAAACAAGTATGTTTTCTAAATTTATATCTAAAACTTGCTAATTGCAAGATATTTAAAATATTTATTATTATAGCAAACAATTATGTAAAATTCAACTTTAAAAGACTCTTTTACTAAAATTTAACATATAAAAAAATGATGTTATATTTGAAATGTGTTGTTTTTATATGTATTCAATTTTAGAATATTTTAAACCTTTATTTATAATTAAATTTTAAGATTCATAAATTATTCTTAACATAGCTCATTAGCACTCCATTAGAACTTTTCGAAAAATGACGAAAAAAATAAGAGAGTAAGAATTCTATCAAACCTTACTCTCTAATGGTGCCATCGAAGTAGTTATCTACAACTTTTGGCTCTCATAACGATTGATATAAATTTTAATGAATTTATATATAGATTAACAAATCTTTTAATAAAAATTAAGTAAATTTATCAAAAAACATTTGCGAAAATTTGTTTCTTTTGTATTGATTTATTGTAAATTGTATGTTATACTAACTGACATAGGAAATGATGATAAGCAGATGTGGTTTTGCCACCAATTATACGAAATATCGTAGGAGAGGTGGTGATGTTTATGGTTAAAGTGATACTATTTTTATAATATCATTTATGTTATCTTTAACATTAAACGTTGCCTTGACAGCAGTTCTGTACAAGAACTGGGTTGATAAGCAACTACATAAATAAAAAAAGCTCACATCTGTAACTTTGGCGAGTTAGGTGTGAGTTTTTACAACTAATTTCGGCAAAACCACGTTTGTGGATT
>JAZRRK010000004.1:0-2783 GCA_045650705.1 Clostridia bacterium | reverse complement strand
ACTAGATAATTTTTCTAATGGATTACCTAAGTTTGATAATTTTTGTAGTGTTATTTCCGAATCGAAAAGGCTAACATTGCCATGCTCTTTATACTGTCTCATTATTGTATTGTTTTTATCTTGTATAATAACGAGGATTTTATATCTATATTATTGATAATCTATATTTTAATTTTTAGAAGTCGCCTATATAAATTGTATTGCAAAAAAGCATATGCAGTATTTATTATGCATATGCTTTTTTGATATTTTCTACTTATTAAATATTATCCAAGTATGGTTTTAGTTTTTCAAAAAATATTTTTGTATAAGCATGAGCCCCATCATCATTTAAATGAGTTGCATCTTTAAATAATTCCGGCTTGGTATTGAAGAGTTGTAAATCATACAAATCTATAAAAGGAACATCATACTCATTACACAATTCTCTAAGTTTATTATTATTATCACTTGGTCTAAAATGCGGTGAACAAGCAATAATTAAAGGAACACCCTCTGATACATACTTTTTCAATACGCATCTAAAATTTGTTTCAGAGTACGGATTCAGAGTACGGATTTTAGTGTTCTTTATTATAGGTTTATTGTATTTAGAGGTATCTATAGTACTCCCATATAATGGCAAATATCCATCATCTACAGGTTTATTACGCAAAAAACTCGAAGCAATTCTAAGAACTTTTCCGTTGTATCTGTAAAGAGATGATTGCATAAGCACCATTTCTTCAAAACCTATATTGTTTAGATATTTACGAACAATGCTATCTTTTTTATAGAAAGGAGAACTGAATTTAATTTCGGTAGCTATATCTTCTGATACTAATTGACTTTCGGTAATATCAATTATAACTAATTTAGGTTTGTATCTGGAAATTATCATTTCTGCAGCACATGAATTGCTATTTGCAAATTTTCCGTCAATTGCTGCATTATAGATAGAATAGTGTTTGCCTTTGTAACTATCAATACTATCACTAAGCAATGCAGTAACATAGTGATGACTACCTCGAGATGAACCTAAAATTACTATATCTGTTTCTAAGCGATGAAGTCTATAATTATCCTTAGCAATTTGCCCACTATAATTTGGCATTTTGTCTACTACTTTGTCAGCTATAAATCCGACTAGCAAATCTACAACTATTAATAAGCATATTACGATAGCTAAAGAAATTCCAAAACGTGTTATATCTTTTTTCATGACTTTTAAAATTGAAAGTAAATAAATTGTCCACTGCCAAACGAACCAAATAAAATTATGTACGTTATTAAAGCTACTACAGATGAGTATCTTATAATAGCATACTTAGAATGCATAAAATGAATATTTATATTGAAATTATCTTTAAAATCTTTTATTATCAATATAAATAGTCCAGCAAAACCATAGATAAATGATGATTCATCTACAAATAATTGACCTTGTTGAGTAAATATTTTTCCAACAATTAAAAAGGCATCGTTTACATTATTAGCACGGAAAAATATCCATGCGAATGCTACAAGTATGAAGCAGAAAAGCATGCTAAACACTTTTGAAATCAATGTTGTGTATTCAGGTTTATAAATATACTTTCTAAACACATTTCCAATTACTTGATAACATCCGTGTAAAGCTCCCCATAATACGAAAGTCCAGTTGGCACCATGCCATATACCACTTACAAGGAATGTAATCATTAAGTTTAATAAGTGTCGAGGGTATTTAACTCTATTACCTCCAAGTGGAATATAAAGATAATCCATAAACCATGATGATAAAGATATATGCCATCTACGCCAAAATTCTTTTATATTCAATGAGAAATATGGGTAATGAAAGTTTTCCATTAGTCGGAACCTCATTACTTTAGCTGCACCAATAGCTATATTGGAGTACCCGCCAAAGTCACAATATATTTGGAAAGTAAAGAATATAGTGGCTAATATTAAACTCGTACCATTATGATGTCCTACATTGTTAAATACTGCATTTACATATTCGCTAAGAGTATCTGCTACACATAATTTCATAAAAAATCCCCATAACATAAGTTTTAAACCTTCAACGGCATTGTGGTAACTGAATTTATGTTCTTCATGAAATTGTGGTAAAAGATTCTTTGCTCTTTCGATGGGTCCTGCAACTAATTGAGGGAAAAATGATACAAATAATGCATAAGTGATAAAATTCTTCTCTGCTTTTATTGTCCCTCTATAAACATCTATAGAATATCCCACAGCTTGGAATGTGTAAAATGATATACCTACAGGTAATAGAACATCAAGATTCGGCACATTCCATCTTATTCCTAAATACTCCAATAATACGAATACCGATTCGTTAATAAAATTGAAATACTTAAATACAAATAGAATACTGAAATTAATGATTAGACTTATCGTGAGAAAGAGTTTTTTCTTTCTCTTGTCTTGATCATGTTTTTCTACAAATATTCCACATAGATAGGTAAGCAATGTAGATGTTAAAATTAATATCGCATAAGCAGGATTCCAATTCATATAGAAATAATAGCTCGCTATCAAAAGGAATGGAATGCGACTTTTGTTGTTCTTTAGCATGAAATATATAATACATACCAAAGGGAAAAAGATTAAAAATTGTAATGAATTAAATAACATGTTCTTTTAAATTTACACTAGGTAGGTTCTAAAAATTCATTTTCTAACAAAATAGAGAACCTACCTTTACTATTTTGCTAGAATTTTCAATCTGCAAAAATACACTATTTATTCAAAAGATTCAAATAAATAGACTATTTTAACATTTAGACTCCATTATT
>JAZRRK010000003.1:0-26042 GCA_045650705.1 Clostridia bacterium | reverse complement strand
AGTAGCGGAAGATTTATTTTCGAATACAAGAGTAGAAACATATTCAGATACAATTTCATCAGAAACAACCGAAGCGTCTTTAATGTTCTTGTTTCTTAAAAAATCAAGAAATTTTACTATATCTCTTTGATAAGATTCTAATGTATTTTTTGATAATCTTTTATCTATTTTTATAAAATTTAAAAATTTACTTATTTCTTTTTCCATTATAATGACATTCCTTTCTTATCTTAAAAGTATAAATATGATTATTCTTGTAAACATAATTTACTGGTTATAGTTATATCAAATAAATCAAAAAAAGTAAATAGATTTCATAGATATTTTTTAAAAATTTTCACCTTTTAAATACCATTTATGTTCAGATATTATTTTTACATCTATTACTCTGCCAATAAGATCTTTTGAACCTTCAAATACAACTACTTTATTACTATTAGTTCTTCCTGTTAGCATAGTATCATTATTTTTACTAAGCCCCTCTACTAAAATCTTATGTACAGTTCCTACGTACTTTTTATTATTTGCTTCTACTTGTTTTTCAAAAGTATCTTTTAGTCTGTCAAATCTTTTATGTTTTATTTCATCAGGTATTTGATTTATCATTTTATCTGCTGGTGTTCCAATTCTTCTAGAATATATAAACATAAATATTTGTTCAAAGTTTACTTTATTTACAACATCTAAAGTATCTTCAAAATCTTCTTCAGTTTCTTCTGGGAAACCTACTATTATATCTGTTGAAAATAATACTTCAGGAATTGAGGCCTTTATTTTTTTTACTAAATTTAAATATTGTTCTTTCGAATATTTTCTATTCATCTTTTTCAGTACATCTGTACTGCCAGATTGTAATGGTAAGTGTATTAATCTTGATACCTTTGAACATTCTTTTATTGCTAATATTACATCATCTGTAAAATCTTTTGGATGAGGAGATATAAATTTAATTATCTCTATTCCGTCTATTTTTTGAACATCTCTTAATAAATCTGCAAAACCATAATTATCTTTTCCTTTATATGAATTTACATTTTGTCCTAGTAAAGTTACTTCTTTATATCCGTTTTTTGCTAATTCTTCTATTTCTGATAATATATATTCAGGTTTTCTACTTCTTTCTCTTCCTCTTACATATGGAACTATGCAATATGAACAAAAATTATTGCAACCATACATAATTGTTACAGAAGCGGATTGATTACTGTTTCTTTTTATTGGTAAACCTTCATATACTTCTCCATCTATATCTAATATGTCGTTTACTTTATTATGAGATATAATAGTATTATATAAATCTTCTGGTAACTTATGTAAAGTATGAGTGCCAAAGATTATATCTACATAAGGATAACTTTCTTTTATTTTATCCTGTATATGCTTCTCCTGCATCATACAACCGCAAATAGCTATAATTGCATCATTATTCTGCTTTAATCTCTTTAATTCTCCTAATTTACCAAAAAGCTTTTCTTCTGCATTTTCTCTAACGCAACAAGTGTTTATAATATATATGTTAGCAGATTCTAAATCATCAGTTTGAGAATAATTCATCTCTTCCATCATACCTGAAATTTTTTCAGAGTCATTCTCATTTAATTGACACCCCATTGTTAAAATATTATAGTAGTATTTATTATTATTATTTATATTTTTAATTTTTTCAATATATAGTCTTTGCTTTGTTATTTCATCATCATTCAACATATTTTTCACCCAACATCTATTTTACATAATTATATTGGGCTTTGTCAATGTTTTTTAGAAAAAATCATAATGTATTTAGATTTTCCATTAAATTTTTATATTTTAAAAACAATAATGATTTATCTTGCATTTTTACTGCATTTTGCATATCTTTTATTGCCATATATGTTTTATTCACTTTATATTCTCTATTTTTAATATATTCAACATCATTTAAAACACTAACAAATGCATTTTCTGCATTAATCATATGTGTATTTACAGATTCCCAATCATCTATATTAGCTGATACATATGCAGCTACGGTATAATTTTGTGTATTTCTAACATTTTGTAATGATGTTTCTGCTGAGACAGCATTTAAAAATTTTGGAATATATGAATATAATATTGAGAGATTTGATAATGAATTATTTTTATCTTCTGCATTTATACTTAATGTACATTGATCTAAAGTATTAGCAAAATTTATAATGTCATCATTAGAAATTTTAGCATTATATAAATCTAGCATTAATATGTCCCAATATTCATTAACAACTTCTATTTCACTTCTCAAGGTATCCCAATCAATATCATTATTATCTGTACTTAAAACACTTTTTGCTTTCATCTCTGTTACTGTTATTTCTTGACTTTCACCAGAGGACTGCTCAGAAGACTGTGAATTACTACTTTCAGATTGACCGGCAGAACCTTCAGATTCTTCAGTTTCTTGACTTATTTGCACTTTTTGAGAAATCAATTCATAATTTTGCAATGAAATATTATTAAGATTATTTAAAATATCAACTAGTCTTGTGTGACAGTATTCTAACTCTGCAATAATTTTTTCTTTACTTGTATTATCTTCATTATTATCACTACATCCTACTAAGAAGATTAAGCAAAATATAATAAGTGCTATTTTTTTCAATTTTAATCACCTATTAAATATTATTTACGATTTTTTACCTTTTATTCTCAGGAATAATGTATTTTTATCTACAAATACTATCAATTAGAGGTTAGTTTTATATGGGAGTTATAGTTAGTTTATATAGCGATAAAGAAAGAGAAATTGCGAGATTTTTAAATAGCTTTTATAAGAAAAATATGGAATTAAAAAATGATTTAACTTGGGAATATTGTTTTAAGAATCCTACTGAAAGTGCAGATTTAGTAGGAGTTTATATAGATAATAAAGAAGATTTTAAAATAAATATGTGGATTAGTTTTGATGAAGGTTTTTACATTAATGTAACTGATTTTAACGCAGATAGAATAATAAGGTACCTTTTTGAAAGGTACCCATACTAATCCAATTATTCTTGATTTTCAATTTCTTCTTTTAAATCTTCTTTTACATCATTTGCTTCTTGTTCTTTTTCTGGTTTTATATCTGCATCTTCTAGTTTTTCTAATGCTTCTTGTTGTACAGTTGCATCTGAATTTTGTTTTTCACCACATTTAGGACAGAATGTTGAACCTTCTTCGATTTCTGCAGAACATTTACAACATAATTTTTTCTGATTTAATTTTAATATTTCTAATCTTGCATTTTCGATTTCTTTTGATAATTCATCTAATTTTGCACATTCTGCTTCTAAATCTATTTTTATATTTATATTTTCTTCTCTTATATGTTTTTCATATACTTTCTTACCGATTTCCTCGTATATGTCTTCTATTTTTCCTTTATTTTCGTTTATTTTTAGTTTTAATTTTGTTTCTTTTGCTATCTTTCCTGTTGCTTCTGAAGTTTTTTTACCAATATCACTAAAAAATCCCATTTTATATTCCTACCTTTCATTTTTCATATATTACATTATATTATATTGTAACCTAATTTGTCAAAAAATATTCTAATCTTCGAATTTTGGATTTCTTGTCATTAAATCTGAAATAGCTTGATTTGCATCTAAACCCTCAAATAGTACTTTATATACAGATTCTACTATTGGCATTTCAACATCATATTTTTTTGAAAGTTTATATGCTGTTTTAATATTATCGATACTTTCTATTGTCATTCCAATTTCTTTCCTTGTTTCTTCTATGGATTTTCCTTGACCAATTAAAATTCCAGCCCTTCTGTTTCTACTATGATTACTTAAACAAGTAACAATTAAATCTCCTAATCCAGTAAGTCCATATAGAGTTTTTGCATCAGATCCCATTTTTACACCTAATTTTGACATTTCTGATAATCCTCTTGTAAGTAATGCAGCAAAAGTATTATCTCCTAAATTTAATCCAGTTATAATACCTGCACAAAATGCAATAATATTTTTAAGCGCTCCACCTAATTCAGTACCTTTTAAATCATAAGAAGTGTATACTCTAAGAGTTTCACTCATAAATGTTTGTTGAACTTCTTTTAAAAGAGTTTCATCTGAGGAAGCAATAACTAATGCAGTAGGTATTCCAATAGATACTTCTTCTGCATGGCTTGGGCCAGATAGACCACCTATTTTAGAATTAGGTAATTCTTCTTCTACTACTTCCTCTAAAGTATAAAGAGTTGATTCTTCAAATCCTTTAGAACAAATAATAATTTGTTGATTTGTAACATATTGTTTAAACTTTTGTATAGTTTCCCTAATAAATTTTGATGGTGTTACTATTAAAATCATATCAGTTCCGTCAATTGCTGTTTTAAAATCTGTTGTACAAATTATGTTTTTTGGGATAACAGCTTTAGGTAAAAATTTGCATTTTCTTTCTTCATCTATTAATTTGGCTTCTTCTTCAGAAAAAGACCATAGTTTTACATGATGTCCAAGATTTGATAAGTGAATAGCTAATGCTACTCCCCAACTACCACTACCTATAATTGAAATGTTTTTCATATGTTTTCCTCCGTATAAGAATATTATTTCTTAAAAGATAATTTATTTTCAGTTCCATTTTTTAATCTTTTAATATTTGATCTATGATTAAATATTACTAATAAACCAATTAAGATACTTATTGCTTTAGCATATAAATTTTCTACCATAAATACAGTTAATATAGGGAATAATAGAGCTGCCATAATTGAGCCTAATGAAACCCATCTTGTTGCAATCATTATAATTAATGCAAATACTAAACAAATTATACCAATTTCAGGATTTACAACTAATAGAACTCCTAATGATGTTGCTACACCTTTTCCGCCTTTAAATCCATAATATACAGGGAAAGTATGCCCTATTATTGCAAATAGTCCTGCAAGGTACTTTAATGGTTCTGCATTTACATCAGTCCATATTTTAGAAGCTAATATAGCAAATAAAACTGCTATTACTCCTTTTAAAATATCACATATTAAAGTTAAAATAGCTGCTTTTTTACCTACAGTTCTTAAAACATTTGTTGTCCCTGCATTTTTACTTCCTTTTTCTCTAACATCAAATCCTGCAAATTTTTTACTAAAAATTATTGAAAAACTTATACTACCAAGTAGATATGCTACTAATCCTACTAATACATATACTGCTGACATTTAATTTCCTCCTTTAAAATTATTTTTACATTGTTTCTTTTTCTCCCTTTTCTCTTGAGATTATTCTAATAGGTGTTCCCTCTAAATCAAAGTTATTTCTTATTTGATTTATTAAATATCTCTCATAAGAGAAATGAAAAAGTTCTTTGTTATTTACAAATATTATAAATGTTGGTGGTTTTGTTTGTGCTTGTGTTGCATATAATATTTTTAATCTCTTTCCTTTATCAGATGGTGGTTGAACTATTGCAATTGCCTCATTTATTACTTGGTTCAAAGTTGCAGTTGGTATCCTCATAGCATTATTATTAGCAACTTTTTTAATAAGTGCAAATAGTTTATCCACTCTTTGACCAGTTTTAGCAGAAATAAATATTATTGGTGCATATGTTAAATAACTTAGTCTATTATATACTTCTTTTTTATATTTTTCTAAAGTTCCAGTTTCTTTTTCGACTTCGTCCCATTTATTTACTACTATTATAACACCTTTTCCTGCTTCATGTGCTTCCCCTGCAATTTTAGCATCTTGATCTGTTACTCCTTCAGAAGCATCAATTAACATCAAACATACATCAGATCTTTCTATTGCAAGTAATGAACGCATAACACTGTATTTTTCTATATTTTCATTAACTTTACTTTTTCTTCTGATACCTGCTGTATCTATAAAATTATATTTGCCAGTTTCATTCTCAAAATATGAATCTATTGCATCTCTTGTAGTTCCTGCAATATTACTTACTATTACTCTATTTTCTCCAAGAATTTTATTAACTAAAGAAGATTTTCCAACATTAGGTTTACCTATTATTGCTACATTGATTATTTCATCCTCATTATCTAGTTCATCTGATTCTGGGAAATGTTCATATATTGCGTCTAAAACATCTCCTATTCCTAGAGCATTTGTTGATGATACTGGATATGGTTTACCAATTCCTAGATTATAAAATTCATATAAAGCAGGATCATCTTGACCAAAATTATCAGCCTTATTACATACTAAGACTATTGGTTTTTTTGATTTTCTAAGCATTATTGCAATTTCTTCATCAGAAGCGGTAACTCCTTGTTTTATATCTGTAATAAAAAGTATTACATCTGCTATATTTATTGCTATATTAGCTTGTTCTCTCATTCCTGATTGAATTACGTCATCAGATTTTGGCTCTATTCCTCCTGTATCTATTAATGTAAAATTTCTACCTCTCCAATTACTATCTGCATAAATTCTATCTCTTGTTACTCCAGGAATATCTTCTACAATAGATAATCTTTGGCCAACTATATAGTTGAAAAATGTTGATTTTCCAACATTGGGTTTACCTATTATTGCTACCATTGGTTTTGCCATTTTTTATCACTTTCCTTTCAAACTTTCCTAGACAATATTGCTTTTGCAGCTTTTTTGCCAGTTGCAATTGCCCTGCAAACAGACGATTTAGATTCAACTAAATCTCCTCCTGCATATATTCCTTCTATATTAGTCATATAGTTATCATCTACAGTTATTAGTCCATTTTCTGTTTTTATTCCTAATTTTTCAAAGAAACTTTCATTTGCTTTAGCACCTATTGCAAAAATAACTGTATTTGCTTCCATTACATAATTAGAATCTTCTATATCAACTGCTTTTTCATTTTCTATTTTTGTTTTTATACATTCTATTTCTTTTATCATGTTATTTTCTATTTTTGCACTTATTACTTTTGTTTGGAATATTACTTTTACTCCATCTTCTATGGCTTCTTGTAGTTCTATTTTTCTTGCAGGCATTAGTTCTTCACTTCTTCTATATAAAATGTATACCTCTTTTGCGCCCAGCCTTATTGCTGTTCTTGCTGAATCAAAAGCAACATTTCCTCCACCAATTACAACAGTAATTCCTAAGTTCTCTAACTTATCACCTGTATTATATTTTTTTAAGAAATCATCTGATTTAAATATATTTTCAGTTTGTACATCTGTTAATTTGTAAGTGCTTTGCCTTTGAGCCCCTATGCCTAAAAATATATCTTCATATCCTTGTTCTCTTAAACTTTCTATAGTCATATCTTTTCCAAATTCTACACTAGTTTCGATGTTAATTCCTAATGATTTTACTCTATCTATTAAGTTTTTAACGATATTTTTTTTCAATCTAAAGTCTGGTATGCCATATTCCAATATACCTCCACATTTCTGCTCTTTTTCAAATATTGTAACATCTGCGCCAGATTTTCTTAATTCTATAGCACAAGCTAAACCTGCTGGCCCAGAACCAATTATAGCTACTTTTTTATTAGAAATATTTTCAATAGTAGGAGTATATTTTATATTATTAATATCTGCCCATTCATTTATAAATCTTTCTAGAGAATTAATTTTAACAGGCTCACCTTTAATGCCTCTAACACAATTACCCATACATTGATTTTCAACAGGGCATACTGTACTACAAATTACGCTCATCAAATTATTCTCTTGTAAGATATAATATGCTTTCTCAAAATTATTTTCTTTTATTTCTCTTATAAAATCTGGAATATTTGTTGAAATTGGGCAACCTTCTTTACATTTTGCATTTTTGCAACTTAAACATTTATTAGCAGTATCTAGAATTTCATCTATTTGTCTCATAATACCTCCATTTGAACAAAATTCATCTTATATATTATATATGTTTTTACAGCTAAAAATCAAGATATTTTAAAAAATATCTTGATTTTGTAACTTATTGATCGATTACTATTTATAAAAAAGAAGAGATAATTTTGAAATTTCAAAATTATCTCTTCTTTTTTGTTTCTAAACATGCAAAAATTAGATTTCTTTACAATGCTTAAAATACTTAATGTAAAGTACAATATGGAATCCATCGTGGCAATCATCCACAGTATAATGGTCATAATTACGATAGGCAGCTGGATAAATTTCTCCACTATATGCATAGTTTCCACCGCGGATAACACGACAACAACGTTCCATAATTTCTTGGGTTAATTCATCCACATTACCTGCAAAATCATAAAGGTTATTAACACACCAGTTTTCACAACTTCCTGTTTCAACTATTCTTTTAGGAATTGTTTTTGTGTTCGAATGGTTTCCCCATTCATTGGAGTCTTCTGAAATCTCTTTCAAAGTTTTTGCTTCTGACTTTATAAACCATTCTAGTACTGAATCATATTCAGCTCCAAAAGGTAAATGGCTTTTAACCATTTCATTGTTTTCAAAAGCAGATGCAACTATTTTTGCATCATTAAAACAAATTGAGTTCCAAGGCATAATTCCTCTTACCGACTGCGGTTCTCCTTTTGAACTTTTAGAAATGTTGTAACGAGAAATATAAAATCCCCCGTATTTATTAACACTTTCATATTGTTCAAGTAGCTCACCTTTTAAGGGTTCGTAGAATTCGCCATCTGAAAATTCATTGTTTCTATAATTTCTTCTGCCGAATTTCTCTGAAAAATGCTCACCGTCAATTGTTCCGTTAGAATCCAAAAATTTAACCGGTACCCACACAAACTGAGAATAAGTTTTTTGTGCTTTCTCAACCTCATACGGGTCTTTCCAGTTTACAACTCTTCCTCCTAATGGGATTTGATAAATGACTAAGCTTACACCTTTGCCCCAAATAGTATTTTCCTTACGTACTCCTGATACTGTCCAGCCTGCAGGGATTACAGCTCGATTTCCGTCTTTATCTTCATAAACGGAAAGTTCTTTTGCATATTGTCCAGCTGATACATTAAGTACAATTTTTTCATACCGATTTTCCATAGTTTATTCCTCCTTATGTTTATATTTTAATCGGCTTCTATAACGGCACTCGCCATTATGTAAATTTTACCACTTTTCACTCTGTATTTCAAGATTTTCAAGTTTTTTTACACCTAAAGATTAAAAAACTTTAAAAATTTACTTTTAAAGTTTCTTAAAAATAATTACTGTTTTATAACTAATATGTCTTTTTTATATTTCTGTATTTCCTCTAACAATTTATCTTTTTCTTCAATATTAATAAAGAATATAAAAGGTATTGATAATACCATTGTGATAGTATATTTTTTAATTGCTATAAATTCTATATCATCAAATTTTACTGTTATGGTTGTTCCCTCATCTGCAAAGTCTGTAATTCCATTTTCATTAATTTCTAAAGTTCCACTATGTTTTTTCTTTTTTTCTATTCTATACATTATAAAGAAATTTGCAAAGTACATAATTAGTATTGTATCAAGTATTATAAGGGAAATAATTATAATATTTGAAACTATATCATGATCAGTTGTAAGTATATCAAGTGTCCAAAACAACAAAATAATTATTGAATATATCAAAAGTAATACACCAGTTTCAATATATCCTTTTATCCTATTTTTAGGATGTTTTACTATTGATTTTTTATTTGCAAATATTCCTTGAGCTTCGTTATAACATTTAAAATAAATATCATTCATATCATATTTAATTTTCATTTAAATCACCTTTTAATATAATTTATTTTCTTTTATATATTCTAAAATTTCTGCATTAATATAGCCTGACACGTCTTCTCCTTGTTTTATCTTGTTTCTGATATCTGTTGATGAAATATCTTCTGTTCTATCTAGTACTATATATTTGTATTTATCTTTTATTTCTTCATAGTTTTTCCAAGATGGCATTTTTTTAAAGTTATCTGAACCCATTATGAAGTAAATTTCTATCTCTTTATGGTATTTTTTATATATTAATTCAAATGTATCTGTTGCAAATAGCTTGTCGTGATGAATACACGCAATATTTTCTACTTCTAAACTTTCAACCCCCTTACATGCTATTTTTAACATATTATATCTATGTATAGCAGGGATTAAGTCTTGCTTTTGATAATAGTCTCCTACTGGGACGAATATTACTTTGTCCAACACTCGTTTAGTTATTAGTTCATTAGCTAAATTTATATGTACATTTGTTGGTGGATTAAAGGATCCTCCAAAAAATCCAACTTTTAATTTTTGCATATTATCACATACTTTCTTGTATAAATTGTTTTGCTTTTTGTTTTAAATCTTCTAGTGTTGCATCGTTTTCTATTGTATAATCATAAGTATATTTATATACATTTCCATCTGAGTTATTACTTGTAATTAGTGCTACTCTTGGATTTTTAATTAAAAGTGTTTTAGCATTTAAAAGCTCTTTTATTTTTTCTATTTCATCTATCTCTCTTATATGTATAAATAGATATTGTGAACTACTTTCTTTAAAGTTTTCATATTGTTGTTTTATATATTTTGTTGGAGAATCATTATAGTCTATACTTAATTTTTTTAAATCTACTAGTAATTTTCTACTTTTTTCGTCTTTTTCTCCATTCCAACCAACTAATATTTTTGCAGCTTCTTTTACTTTGTCAACAGAAGAAATATTTGTTATGTCTGAAAATTCTGAACAAAATTCGACAAAAGTATCTTTACCTGAACCACCTGTTCCATTTATTATAATAACTTGTTTTTGCATAATTTTTACATCCCTTTCTAAAAGTGTATACTCTCTTTTATCTATGAAATTAGGGACAAAGCTTGTCCCTAATCTATAAATATTAAATTTTGTGCCAGAACCAGTCTAAGCTGTTGTCTAAACTCTTTTTCTTATAGAATTTACTTGCAATATCATCTACCCAAAGGTATGAAAAGAATGATATAAATATCATTATACAATCAACTGCAACACATCTAACTAATAGATGATAATATGTTTCATGCAATTCTTGTGATAAAGTAGCTAACTGCACACTATGCATTACTACAAGTACCAAGTATATGAACAGAGTAATTGCTGGAATATATGGCTTTTTAAGTTCTTTTCCTAAGAAAATTAGTAATACAGTTGCTATTGTAAGTAATAATAATGTGATTGGCTCAGATATATTAACAACAAACATAACTTCTCCTCCTTTTCTTTTGTTGGCTTAACGCCTAAAATTAATTTAATTTTAATTTAATTAAATTAGCTAATTTTGTGGACTTCTCTTCTATGTCGTTTTTGTCAGAACCTTCTAGCATAACTCTAATAAGTGGTTCTGTTCCAGAAGGACGTATTATTACTCTTCCATTGTTTGATAATTCTTTTTCTATTGTTTTTATTTCTTGTTGAATTTCTTCATCTTCTAAATATGCTGATTTTTTATCATTACTAACTTTTACATTAATTAATACTTGTGGATATTTAGTAATTACTTTACAAACTTCTGATGTTTTCATATTTTTTTCTAATAATATTTGAATCAACATTAATGATGTTAATATTCCATCTCCTGTTGGATTATAGTCTAACATTATTATATGGCCTGATTGTTCTCCTCCTAAGTTATAACCGTTTTTTAACATTTCTTCTAGAACATATCTATCTCCTACTTTTGTTTGTTTTAATGTTATTGAATTGTTTTCAGCAAATTTGCTTAAACCTAAGTTACTCATTATTGTTGCAACTAAAGTATTATTACTTAATTTGTTATTATCCCTTAAATAATTTGCAAAAACTGCTAATAACACGTCCCCATCTATTTCATTTCCGTTTTCATCAACAGCTAAACATCTATCGCCATCTCCATCGTATGCGATACCCAAGCTCATTTTATTTTTTCTTACAAAATCTTTTAAGCTTTGTAAATGAGTGGAACCACAATTTTCATTTATATTAATTCCGTCTGGAGTATTGTTAATTATCTTATAGTTAATTCCTAATTTTGAAAAGACTTTTTCAGCTGCTTTGTATGTAGCTCCATTTGCAACATCTAATGCTACAGAAAAGTTTATATTTGAGTTTTTTTCTATATTTTCTTCAAAATTTTTTCTTAGCATAAATATATATTCATCTATTAAGTCCTCTCTATATTCTGCTACTCCTATTTTACTTGGATGTGCTGTTAATTCATCAAAATTTCCAGACTCCAAAATTTCTTCTATTTCTTCTTCTATTTCATCTGGTATTTTCATACCTTTATTACTAAAATATTTTATACCATTAAATTCAAATGTATTATGTGATGCTGAAATTACAACACTAGCATCTGCCTTTAATTTTTTGGTTAAATATGCTACACCTGGTGTTGGTATAACTCCTAATAATTTTACATTTGCTCCATAACTTAAGAATCCAGCAGTCATTGCACTTTCTATTAATGTACCTGAAAGTCTAGTATCTCTTCCTATTAAAATAGTAGGAGCATGATCTGAATGTTTTGCCAATACATATGCTCCGGCTTTTGCTACTTTATATACTAATTCGGGTGTTAATTCTGTATTCGCAATTCTTCTAATTCCATCTGTTCCAAAATATTTTCTCATCGTTATTCCTCTCCTAGTAAATATATATTTACATATTTTGTATTTGTAATTTGATTATATTATATATTTTTTTTTAATATAAATGCAATAGTTTTTGTAAAAAATATATATTTATTATCTAAATATATACTAATCATTAAGTAATATCACCTTTTCCCAAGGTAAATTTTCTTTTCCAAAATGACCGTAATTTGTTGTATTTGTATATTTTACATTTTTCAAATCCAGATATTTTATTATTCCATCTGGTGTTAAGTCAAAATTATGTTTTACTAATTCTTCTAATTCAGTATCTGTCTTTTTTCCTGTTCCAAATGTATTTATGTTTATTGATAAAGGTTCTTTCATTCCAATTGCATATGAAATTTGAATTTCACATTTATCTGCATAGTTATTTGCTACTAAATTTTTAGCAATATGACGAAGCATATATGCAGCAGATCTATCTACTTTACTAGCATCTTTACCTGAAAAAGCTCCTCCTCCATGTCTTGCATATCCACCATAAGTATCTACTATTATTTTTCTTCCAGTTAATCCAGTGTCACCAAGTGGACCTCCTATTACAAATCTACCTGTAGGATTTACATATATTTTAGTATTATTATCTAACATATTCTTATCTACTACTTTTAATATTACTTGTTCTATAATGTCCTTTTTTAGAGTTTCCATATCAATTTCAGTATTGTGCTGAGTAGATATCAATATAGTCTCTATTCTTTTAGGAGTATTATCTTCATATTGTACAGTTACTTGAGTTTTTCCATCTGGTTGTAAATATGGTAAAACCTCAGCTTTTCTTACTTCTGTTAATCTAGCTGATAATTTATGAGCAATATTTATAGCATAAGGCATATAATTTTCTGTTTCATTAGAAGCATATCCAAAGATTATTCCTTGGTCTCCTGCTCCACCAATATCTACTCCCATCGCAATATCTGGACTTTGTTTTGTTATATTTACATCTATTTTACAAGTTCTATAATCTATACCAATTTTATCATTATCATAACCTATTTCTTTAATTTTATTTCTTACTATATTTTCTATATTTATTTCTGCAGTTGAAGTTACTTGTCCTGCTACAAAAATTGTATTTTTTGATGCAAAAGTTTCTACTGCTACTCTTGAATTTTTATCTCTGATTAGATATTCATCTAATATACTATCTGATATTAAATCACATAATTTATCTGGATGACCTTCTGTTACACTTTCTGATGTAAAATAATATTTCATGTATTATATCCTTCTTTCTAAAGTTATTTTACTTTAATGGCAGATATTAGTTTAAGATATAAAAAATCTAAGGAATTTAAACTAATATCTGCCATTAAAATATTAAATTATTATTCTTCTTCTGGTGCTTCTACAGGGCATACTCCTGCACAAGTTCCACAACCAATACAAGTATTTTTGTCTATAACATATGTAGTATCTCCTTGTGATATGCAAGATACTGGGCATTCTGCTGCACATGCACCACAGCTTATACATTTATCTGTTATTTTATATGCCATTTAAGTCCCCTCCTTTTATTAATAATATTTTATTATGTAGCAAGAGAAAAAATTATCTCTTGTTATAAGCTTATTTATTTTTTTTATCTTTTTTATCTAGTTCTTCCATTTTCTTTAATTCTGCTAGATCCTCTTTACTTATGTCTTCTTGCTGTTTTTCTATGTTTCTTATAATTTTAATGTCTTTAGCGTTGTATTTTTTAAAGAAAGTCTCTTCGCCATCTTTAAATTTTACTTTAACAATTTCTTTTAATGTTTCTATACCGCATACTTCGCCCTGTCCATCTTCTGTTTTTACTATTGCTCCTATTTTAGGTAAGTGTTTTGCTTTTTCTTCATATACTTGTTGTTCATATTGCAAACAACACATTAATCTTCCACAATTACCAGAAATTTTAGATGGATTTAATGATACATTTTGTTCTTTTGCCATTTTTATTGAAACTGTTTCAAAATTTCCTAAAAATGAACAACAACATAATTCTCTACCACAGATTCCATTTCCGCCAAGTCTTCTTACTTCATCTCTTACACCAACTTGTCTAAGTTCTATTCTTGTTTTATAAATAGAAGCTAAGTCCTTTACTAAGTCCCTAAAATCTATTCTTCCTTCAGCAGTAAAGAAAAATAATATTTTACTCTTGTCGAATTTAAATTCAACATCCATTAATTTCATATCTAAATTATGCTCTTTAATTTTTTGTTGGCATACTTTAAAAGCTTCTTTTTCTTGTTTTTTATTATCTTCATTTTGCTTTGCATCCTGTTTTGTTGCTATTCTTATAATTTTTTTCAATGGAGCAACTATTTTTTCTTGTGGTAGCTGTCTATTTGCTATAACTACTTCACCATATTCCATTCCCATAGATGTTTCTACTATTACATGGTCACCTGAATTTAGTTGTTTTCCATCTGGATCAAAAAAGTATATTTTTCCCGCTTTTTTAAATCTAACACCTATTATATTAGCCATTGCTATTATCCATCCTTTCTAAGTTCTTCACATATTGATAGCAATAAGTTGTCTATTGCCATATCATAATTACTATTGTTTTTTAATCTTAGTTTTGTATTTTCTATAACTTTAATACATTCTACATATATTTCAGAATTTTGCATATTATTAAGTGATTTTTCAAAAAATATTGTATTTATATAATCTAGAATTGAAAATATTTCTTCTTTATTAAAAAATATTTCTTCTTTTAACTTTAGTATTTCTAATTCATTCATATTTTCAATATTATTTAATAAATCATCTATTTTTGAAAATGTATCTATCTGAGTTCTAAGATTTAAAGCTTTACCAATGCTTCCATCAAATAATTTATACATATTTTTATTTATATTTTCATATATAGAGTCAAAATAATGTGTTATTTCAGAATCATTTAATTTATTAAATTGTATTTTTATGCATCTAGATTTTATTGTATTTAATAATAGATTTTCATTTTTAGTTATTAATATTATAACTGCATAACTTGGTGGTTCTTCAAGAGTTTTTAATAAACTATTTTGAGCCTCTTTTGTCATGTTTTCGCTATTATTTATTATAAGTACTTTGCGTTTTGACTGAACAGGTTTTTCAAAGATATTATTTACAAGGTTTTTTATTTGATCAGTCTTTATAGAATTATTTTGTTCATCTATTATAGTTAAATCTGGGTTATTACATGTATCAAAACTAACGCATGCTTTACAAGTATTACAAGGGCAAACATTATTATTTAAGCATAATATAGCTTTTGCAAATTCTTTTGCAAATAAAAATTTACCAATACCCTCAATGCCAGAAAATATATAGCTATGTGATATTTTTTCAGTTAATATAATATTTTCTAATTTTTCTTTAATTAATTTGTTTCCGATTATATTTTCAAACATTACATTTTCCTTTTATTCTACTTTTCCAAATTTATTTAATGGCCAAAATCTAAATGCTACTCTACTTTCAATTTTACTTATTGGAATACAACCAAAATCTCTACAATCTGTACTATGGTCTCTGTTATCTCCCATAGCAAATACATAACCTTCTGGAACAATAATGTCTGAGTATGTTTTTCCTTGTGTTATTGTACCTTCAGATAAATAATCTTCTTGTAACTCTTTACCATTTCTATATACTTTGCCATTTTCTATTTTAATGTGGTCACCTTCAAGCCCTATAACTCTTTTAATATAGCTTGTTTTATTTGTTTCCAAAACATAATATACGAATTTACTAAATAGAGTTTTAGGCTCATAATCATAAGCAGCTACTGGATTATCGAAATCTATATTAACAAGAGAAGGATATGTTGTAGAAGGAGCCTCAAACGTAATTATATCTCCATAGTTATAAGCTCCATTTGTTGTACGTACCCATCTATTTAACCAAAGTCTTTGTCCTTCTTTTAAAGTATCATCCATAGAAGTTTGTCTAACAACAGTAGGTGTTCCTACAAAAAATTTTACAGCAAGTGCTATAACTATAGCGATTATTATGCAATACACCCATTCTAATATATTTTTCAATCTTGGATCCATTATTTAATTCCTTCTTTCTTAAGTATCATTCTTTAATATAGTAGGTATTGTTATAACAACTTCAGTTCCTTTACCAACTTTACTTTTTATATCAATTCTACCACTGTTTTTATCTAATATTTCTTTTGCTATTGAAAGGCCTAAACCTGTACCTCCCATTTTTCTAGTACGTGCTTTATCAACTCTATAGAATCTTTCGAATATTCTTTCTAAATCTTTTTCAGGTATTCCTATACCATTATCAATTATTTTAATATATGCATCATTATAAACAAATCCCACATATATTTTTATAGTACCACCTTGCTCAGTATATTTAATACTATTTGAAAGTATATTAAGAATAACTCTTTCAATACCATCTTTATCAGCAAGTACAGTTGGAACGTTTGCTGTAACGAAACATTCAACATGCTGTTCTTTCTTATCTATTTCTATTTGTAAATTTTCTTGGCAAGCTTTTACTAAATCTCCCAAATTAAATTCTACTTTTTCCCATCTAGTTTCTGGATTATCGTATTTTGATAAAGTTAATAAATCATTTACTAACTTGGTCATTCTAACAGTTTCTGATGTTATTACTTTTAAGAATTTTTCTTGCATTTCAGCATCATATTCTGAATTAGCTAAAGTTTCTGCATATCCCATTACTGAAGTTAATGGTGTTTTTAATTCATGAGATACGTCCGCAATAAATTCTTTTCTCATATTATCTAATTTTACATGTTCTGTTATGTCTTGTATTAATACTATAATTCCTGCAGGTCTATCCAGTTCATTTTTATAAGATGCAAAAAATATTTTTATATATTTATCATTTACGTTTATTCTTTTCTCTGATGTTGTCCAATTTTCTAAATATATCAATTTTTCTAAATCTATAGAATTATCTATTTTTTTAAAGATATCATTGAAAGTAAGTCTCTCATTACTAATTTCTAATAATTTCATTGCTGCTGGATTTATATGAAGTATATTTCCAGTTAAGTTAAAAGCTATAATTCCATCTGTCATATGTTGTAATATTGTTTCAATTTGCTTTTTTTGCCTTGTTACTTCGTTTAAGTTTTCTTTTAATCCTAATGTCATGCCCTCAAATATATTAATTAAATCATCAATTTCACTGTTTCGTTTTACATTATTAAATTGCATTGTTGTTTTTAAATCTTCGCCATCTGTAATTTTTTCGGCGCTTTTAATAAGTTTATATATTGGTCTAGTTATAAATTTAGTAGTAAACCAAATAATTATTGCTGAAATTATTACAAATGATATTATTATGGTTAAGATTAATATAATGTTTCTATATATTAGGTCTTGTGATATTTCAAAATTTTTCATAGTTTCTATTGAAAAAATTCCATAACCTAATAACATTAGAATGGCTAATACCATTATTAGTAATATTAGTTTTATCTGTACACTTTTAAACATATTTGGTATTTGTCCTTTCATATTTATTAATTATCTTGCTCTGTTTTTATATAATATCCTATTCCTCTTTTTGTGGCTAATATTTTAGGATTTGCTGTATCTTTTTCAATTTTTCCTCTAATTCTTCTTACTGTTACATCTACAGTTCTAATATCCCCATAATATTCATAACCCCATACAGTTTCTAAAAGTTTTTCTCTAGTTACAACCTGTCCTTTTTGAAGAGCTAAATATTTTAAAACTTCAAATTCTCTTAATGTTAAATCTATTGATTTACCATCTACTCTAGCTTCAATTTTTTCCAAATCAAGTACTAAATCACCAGCAGAAATTACTTTTTTAGAATTTCCATTTTTTTCTTTTTGGAATACTAGTTGTTCTGATTTAATTTCAGATTTTCTTAAATTAGCCTTAATTCTAGCCATTAATTCTCTAACGCTAAAAGGCTTTGTTATATAGTCATCTGCACCTAGTTCTAGTCCCAGTATTTTATCAATTTCTTCGTCTTTTGCTGTTAACATCAAAATTGGAATATTAAGATGACTTCTTATTTTTTTACATACTGTTAATCCATCCATTTTTGGAAGCATAATATCTAATAATATTAAATCTGGTTTTTTATCTAATGCTACATCTACTGCAGTTAATCCATCATTTGCTTCTAAAGTGTTGTATCCCTCTTTTTTTAAATTATAAACTAAAATATCTACTATAGGTTGTTCATCATCAACTATTAAAATAGTTTTTTGATTATTTGTTTCATTATTTTCCATAATGATTCCCCTTTCGCGAAAAAATGGCATATAAATTTATATTATAATATTGCTATATTAATTTATATCACATATATCCAATTTATACAAGTTTTTTTTAGGATATTTTTAATATAAAATAAAAGTGAATAGAAATAAATTTTAATTTTTTCTATTCACTTTTTATTTTTTTTGGCAGGGGTAGAAGGATTCGAACCCTCACAGGCGGTTTTGGAGACCGATGTGCTACCATTAACACTATACCCCTATTTAGAATACCCTCTTATATTAACACATATTTGCGATATATGCAAGGGTATTTTTAAAATATATCCAGTTTTATTTTTTAGTTAGTCTAATATATATAGTGTCGCTCTTGTTGAAGCAATGTTAGATACATTTGTAGGTGAAACATTTAAAGAATAAGTAATACCGTCATTTGAAGTTAAAGAATAATTACCTCCTCTAACATTTCTGGCATTAAGTCCAAATGCTTCAGTTGTCCACTCATTTGCATTTCCTGCTAAATCAAATATATTTTTCACACTATAATTATCTGAATATCCTGTTGTCTTTTTTGCTGTGCTATAATTAGCCATATTATTGCTATCTATTATATATGTATTTGCATTGTTATTTATGTTAGGTACGTCTTTCATCCATAGCACTATTTGAGACCACTGAGAACCAGTTATCATTGAAGTTCGTACATTTTCCAATTCATTTTTATACATATCTTGGCATATTGAATATAATCCATACCAATTAGTAGAATTAGCAACTGACAAGTCTTTACCTCTTTTGGTTTCCCCTATTGCCAAATCTCGAGTATAGCTCAATTCATATCTTGAAACATAAAATCCACCATTTACATATATACTATTAATCATATTGTTGTACTCTGCTTGTAAATCGTTTTGAGTTATTGATGAATTGGTAGCATCTACACTGCTTAAATAAGCAGGTTCTCTTAAATAAGTTGCACTAGAATAATCATCAGTAGAACTAAAGTTTTCTACTTTTATTTTGAATTCATTATTTTCCATTGAAAATTTATAGATAATACCTTTGTAATTCGTACTATCTATCTTTACTGCCATTGGGTATATGCCAGAATCGGCTAAGTCTTGCAATGCAACCATAATATCTGCATTTTTTTCTTGAAGTTCTGTTATTGTTACATAAGTTTTTTCCACTGGTACCCATACAAATTGGTCATATTCTACATGAACTGTTGGATATGCTTTTGATGCTATTGTTGTTGTTCCTTCCCAGTCTATTTTATCTACAATTTCTGTACTTGATAAAGTATATTGAGTTGTTCTTGTTTGGTCTAATATTTTTAATGTGACTGTTAATTTTTGAACACTTATTCTTGGAATGTCTTTATAAATAACTAATCCATTATCTATTATTTGTTCCTCAGGTATTTCAGAAACTGTAAATCCTGCTGGTACTATAACGGTATCTCCTGCTCTATCAGTATATAGCTGTTTAGGACTTGTTTCTAAAGATTCGTCTATAGTAAATGCACATTCTTCTATATTTTCTGCTATTTTTATATTATCATTTAAATATATAGTTTTTGTATCTGAATCATATGTGTATTTATTTCCATTTGTAAATTTAATCTCATGAGGTTGAGAATCATCTTTATTTAATTTATTAGTACTGTCTTTCGTTTCTTTTAATAATTGTAAATTTATTTTATCAAACTCTACATCTTTTACAGATGCATCATCTAAATTTCCTAAATTTTTTCTAAAATTTGCCGTCATCACTGATAAAATTCCTAATACCATTATAATTAATATAATATATACTATTAGTACTAATAAAGTTATACCTTTATTGTTTTTCATCTTCTATAATCCTCCTTTGTTTTAACGTATTTTCTCTAACTTTGATAAAATAATATCATTATGATAAAAAAAAGTCAACTATTTTTATTTTTTTTATAAAAAGTGTTGACAAATCGTTAAAAATTATTTAAAATAGAGAATGTGCTTAAACAATGCATGTAATTGGTGGATGTAGCTCAGTTGGTTAGAGCGCTGGTTTGTGGCACCAGAGGCCGTGGGTTCGAGTCCCATCTTCCACCCCACGTAAATTTAATATTGGGGTGTAGCCAAGTGGTAAGGCACCAGACTTTGACTCTGGCATTTCGGCGGTTCGAATCCTCCCACCCCAGCCAAAAAATCTAGCAGTTTGCTAGATTTTTTTACTATTCACTATCCACTTTTCACTATTAACTATTCACTCAAAGAGAATAAATACAATTGTTACATTAAAATATATAAAATTTGATAAGATGTTAAAAGAAGTTGATGAATAATATAGAACAACACTAATAAACTTTGCAAAATATAAACTTGTAATGTTTGCAATGGCTAAACTTATGGAAATGGAAACAACAGAGCAAAATAAAGTAGCATTATATTTGTTTAATTGTATAGATTAATTAAAAATAACAAAAAGGACACACTCATTTGAGTGTGCCTTTTCGTTTTGTTACTTAAGACCTAAATCTTCAGCTTGTGCTTTTGTGACAATGCGAATACCCTGCTTAATGAGGATGTCTTTAAGGAGTTCGAGATGACCTTCGAGCTGCGCGATTTTTCTCTCTTTACGAGAAAATCTTTCTTTTTCGCGCATATAATTCCATTCTAACCACTCCTGAGCATCATAAAGATAACTTTCAGACGCCCCATACCACTCATTCTGTAACTTAATGAGCTTGCCATTTACATCTTTCAGGATGTAGTAGCCTTCTTTACCTTCAACTTTTTCAACAATTGTGAAAATAGAAGGACAGGGATACTGGGAAAGAGGTTTCTTCGTAGGATCTGGATTTACACCCCAATCAACCCGCTGTCCGAAGATTACCATCTGTCCTACTGTGCCTTTGCCATAGATTGCTTTGACTTCGATCTTCTCACCGTTCTGCCAAAATTCTAACATGATTGCCTACCTTTCTTTTACTCGTGGGATTGGATTTGCTCGTGAGAGCTTCCCCCAAGCAATGAAGAACCTTTAATGCCACATAAGCATCGAAGTAGAAAAATTATTCCTACTTCAATTATTAATGCATTTAAGGAACATTAATATAATACCACAATTATGTAAAATTGTCAAAAACTCTAGGTATCAAAATAATAAGAAACTGTATATATTATTCTTATATATATTGGGGTTAATTTATTGATTTTAACGCAAGAATATGGTAATATATATGTGCATATGGTAAATAATCCGCTTATGTATTAGGTGTTAGTGAGAAAAATAAAGTAATCTTTAAATTTCTAGGTCAGCACTAACGCAACCTAAAGCATTTTGGTAATCCACCAATATGTAATCTAAAAATTTTTAGGAGGCATCTAAATGAGAATCAAGAAATTTCCTTATGATTGGGAATTCGATGTTTTTTGTCGGGGGTGTAACAAAATAATTGTAGTTGAAGAACCAGAGGACTTAACAAAGATGGAAGAAGATGGTATAATCAAGTTTTGCTTAATCTGTCCTAATTGTGGTCGTAAAATTTGGTTCGATAATTTAACGGGACACAGAATAAATCCTGACTTTATAAAACAAGTAAAGACTTATGAACCTGATTATCTTGAGACTGCATTGAAAGCTGCAAAAAAGTTTAATGAAGAGTTTGAAGGAACTTTTGATAAACTTTAAGCACAAATCTGACCAATAAGAGTTTTCACTGTAAAAAGTGTAAACTCTTATTTTTATATTAAAAACTTACTAATTTTAAAAATATTTATTATAATTTCTTAAAAATATGATATACTGTAATAAATTGATTGATATTTGTATCAATCGTTATGAGAGGCAAAAAAGTTGTAAATAACTACTTCGATGGAGCCAAAAAAAATCTAGCAAATCGCTAGATTTTTTTATTGCATCTTTTCCTTAATTTTCATTAATGTATTTAATGCATCTATTGGAGTTAGCTCATTTATATTTATTTTATCTATTTCATGCGCAATTTCAGCTAATTTATAGTTGTAAAAGTCTAGTTGTCCTTCTGTTACTTTTTTATTTTCTGTTTTCTTTTGACCTAACATATTTTTTCTTTCTAATGTTCTTAATATTTCATTTGACCTTTTTACAACTACTCTAGGCACTCCTGCTAATTTTGCTACATGGATTCCATAGCTTTCATCTGTACCTCCTGGAATAATCTTTCTTAAGAAAATTATATCTTCCCCTTTTTCCTTTACTGCTATAGAATAATTCTTTACACCTTCCAATTTATTTTCTAATTCTGTTAGCTCATGGTAATGAGTAGCAAATAGTGTTTTTGCACCACATTTACTTTTGTCTGTTATATGTTCTACAACTGCCCATGCAATTGATAATCCATCATATGTAGAAGTCCCTCTTCCTATTTCATCTAGAATTATTAAACTATTTGGTGTAGCTTCTTTTAGTATTGTAGCTACTTCCATCATTTCAACCATAAATGTACTTTGTCCCATACTAAGATCATCAGAAGCTCCAACTCTTGTGAATATTTTATCTACAGCACCTATTTTTGCATATGAAGCAGGTACAAAGCTTCCTATTTGAGCCATTAACGTAATTAAGGCAACTTGTCTCATATATGTAGATTTTCCTGCCATATTAGGCCCTGTAATTATAGATAATCTATCAGATTCTTTATTTAAATATGTATCATTTGATACAAATGTGCCAGTATCAATCATTTTTTCTATAACTGGATGTCTACCTTCTTTTATATCAATTTCATCTGAATTATCTACTATAGGACAAACATAATTCATATCTTCTGCAACAGTCGCAAGTGATGCTATTACATCTAAATTTGATATTATAGTAGCAGTATTTTGTAATCTAATTATATTTTGTGATAGATATTTCCTTAGTTCTACAAATAGTTCATATTCTAAGTTAACTAGCTTATCTTCAGAACCTAATATTTTGCTTTCTAATTCTGTTAATTCTTCTGTTATATATCTTTCTCCATTTGTTAATGTTTGCTTTCTTATATATCTATCTGGTACTAAGTTTAAGTTTGATTTGGTTACTTCAAAGAAATATCCAAATACTTTATTAAATCCTAATTTAAAATTCTTTATTCCTGTTAATTCTTTTTCTTTTTTTTCTAGTTCTAATAACCATTTTTTTCCTTCAACTGATGCCTTTTTATATTCGTCAACTTCTTCATTATAGCCTTCTTTTATAATTCCTCCATCTTTTATAGTTATAGGAGGATCATCTACTATTGCCTTATCTATTAATTTATATAAATCTTCACATACATCTAGGTTTGTGTTTAATTCTTTTAACTTTGTTGAAGTAACTTGTGAAATTAGGGTTTTAATATTTGGTATTTGTCCAAGAGAAGATTTTAATGCATTTACTTCTCTACCGTTTATATTTCCATAGGCGATTTTTCCGACTAATCTTTCTATATCATAAACTTTTTTTAGTAATTGCTGTAATTCACTTCTTAATATAGTATTATTTTTTAATTCTCCTACCGCTTCTAGTCTTAAATTTATTTCATTAACATCTAATAAAGGTTCACTAACCCATTTTCTAATTAATCTTCCACCCATAGAAGTAGAAGTTTTATCTAACACCCATAATAGTGTTCCTTTTTTACCTTTATCATGTTGTCTTTCAATTAATTCTAAATTTCTTCTTGCGTTTATGTCTAATGCCATATATTTTTGTAAATTATATAGTTTTATATGATTTATATGTTCCAGTTTTATTTTTTGAGTTTGTGTTAAATAAGCTAGTAGGGCATTTATTGCAATAGATTCTAGCTCATATTTATCTAAATCATCTATTTTATTATTATCAAACATAATATTATAGTTATGTAATAATTCTTCGGGATTAAATTTAAAATTATCATTATTGAAATTATTTATATAAATGTTAAATCTTTTCTTTATTTGCCCAATTTCTTCTATTGAATCATATAGCATGCTGTTTACTACTATTTCTGCAGGACTATATTTTGCAAGTTCATCAAGTAATAAAGGAAAGTTGTTATTTTCAATAATTTTTGTTGCATAAAAATCACCTGTTGACACATCACATACTGCTATACCAAAATGAATTCCTCTTTTAAAAACAGACATTATATAATTATTCTTTTTTTCATCAAGCATATTACTTTCAATTACTGTTCCTGGAGTAACTATTCTTACAACATCTCTTTTAACCATTCCTTTAGTAACTTTAGGATCTTCTAACTGTTCGCATATAGCTACTTTATATCCTTTTTCTATTAACTTAGATACATAGCTATCCACAGCATGATGGGGTACTCCGCACATAGGAGCTCTTTCTTCTTGACCACATTCTTTACCAGTTAGAGTTATTTCAAGTTCTCTTGATGCTAATTTAGCATCTTCGAAAAACATTTCATAAAAGTCTCCTAGTCTAAAAAATAAAATTGCATCTTTGTGCTGTTCTTTAATATTTAAATATTGTTGCATCATAGGTGAAAATTCTGCCATATTTGTTCCCTCTTTTCTTTATTTACGTTAAGTATTATATCATAATTTAGAATCATGAACAATATTTTTATATGTAATTTTTAAGGAACGGTTTTAGTACCGTTCCTATTTACTAATAATCAGTATTATTAAGGTTTCCATTAGTATAATCTTTACCTTCAAGTCTATTTCCTTGTAAATGTGTTTCTATAATATAATTTATCTCTTCTATATTTTCATCTAAGACATCTATCCTAATAGAATCTACATTTAAATCTTTCCATTTTATAGAAGTTATTTTTGAATTGTATATAAGATTATTACAGTTTATTCTATCTGTTATTATTGGAAATTTAAATCCTAACCTATCTTTTAATTCAAATGTACCTGCTTCGCAAGTTCCAGTACAATCTTTATATGTTCCTATTGCACAATATTCTGATGTCATAAGTAAGGTTCTACCATATACTATAATTTCTTTAGAAATATTATTGCCTAATTGTGTGATTGTATCTTTATTAGTCTCTGGTGATATAGTATATGAGCTTATACCTTTATTTTGCAATTCTTTAATAGTATAATTGTTCATTATATTCATAGTATAATTTGCAACAATATCTAGACCTTTAAACATATCTATTTGTGATAAGTTAGATATTACAATACCACTAATATTATATTCTTCAAAGATTCTATTTAGCTGTATTTTTTCGTAGTTACTCTTATAAATTGTAGGCATAACTATGTAAGTATTAAATTTAGATGTTATCTCTTTTATTTTAGATTTAAATCTAGAAACTACAAAAAATCTTAAT
>JAZRRK010000002.1:0-57279 GCA_045650705.1 Clostridia bacterium | reverse complement strand
CTATATTATTTGTAATTAAATTAGGAGATACTAATGAAGACAAAAGGAAAATTATATAAAAAGTTATTTATAATAGGTATAATTATATATGTAATATACATATTTGCAAGTCAGCAGAGAGTATTAAATTCATATAAATCTGCTCAAGAATACTATAACGAACAAATTGAAGTAAAATTAGCACATAGAGAAACTTTAAACGAAACAAAAAGTAATATAAACTCTGAAGAATATATAGAACAAGTAGCAAGAGAAAAATTAGACATGTATTTGCCTAATGAAAGAGTTTATATAGATACTAGTAAGTAAAACGATATAAGGTAGGTATATTACCTACCTTTATGTTATAGAATTATTTCTAATTTTTTATTTCTAAATATTAATTTCCCTAATAAAGAAAAAAATAATATATATATAAAGGAGGACTCTTAACATGGAATTTGAAGGACTTTCATTAACAGAGCTTAGAGAAAAAGCAAAGGAAGCAGGTATAAAAAATTCTACTAAGTTCAAAAAAGAAGAACTTATAGCAGTTTTAAAAGAAAAGGAAATGGAAAACAATAAAGAAGAAGTGAATATAGAGATAGAACCAAATAATTTCAAAGAAGTTGTAACAGAGGAAGGATACAAGCTTACCAGTGAAGGGGATGAGGTAGTAGAAGGAATATTAGAAGTACTACCAGATGGATATGGATTTTTAAGAGGAGAGAACTATCTACCAACAGTAAAAGATGTATATGTATCACCTGTACAAATTAAAAGATTTAGATTAGATACAGGAGATAAAGTAAAAGGTATAAAAAGAACACCAAAAGAGGGGGAGAAATTTCCAGCATTAATTTATGTAGGGTCTGTAAATGGACAACATCCAGAAAATGCAATGAAAAGACGTTCTTTTGATGATTTAATACCAATATACCCTCAATCAAGAATAAAGTTAGAAACAGTTCAAAATGAATATACTATGAGAGTTATGGATTTACTATGTCCAATTGGAAAAGGGCAGAGAGGGATGATTGTTGCACCTCCAAAAGCAGGTAAGACAACTATTTTAAAGAAAATAGCAAACAGCATTACTGCAAACAATCCTGAAGTAGAATTAATAGTATTACTTATAGATGAAAGACCAGAAGAAGTAACTGATATGAGACGTTCTATAAAAGGAGATGTTATTTATTCTACTTTTGATGAATTACCAGAACATCATGTAAAAGTAGCTGAAATGGTATTAGAAAGAGCAAAAAGACTTACAGAACAAAATAAAGATGTAGTAATATTATTAGATAGTATTACCAGATTAGCAAGAGCATATAACTTAGTTGTACCAGCGTCAGGAAGAACATTATCAGGTGGTTTAGATCCAGCAGCATTACACAAACCTAAAAGATTCTTTGGAGCAGCTAGAAATACAGAAAATGCAGGAAGTTTGACAATACTAGCTACAGCATTAGTAGAAACAGGAAGTAGGATGGATGATGTTATATTTGAAGAATTTAAAGGAACAGGAAATATGGAAGTACATTTAGATAGAAAATTATCTGAAAAACGTATATTCCCAGCAATTGACATCAATAAATCAGGAACAAGAAAAGAAGAATTATTACTTTCTAAAGAAGAATTAGAAACAATATTTGCTTTAAGAAAAACAATGTCAAGCATGAATACTCAAGAAATGACAGAACAAATTATGGAACAAATTGTAACAACAAAAAATAATGCAGAATTTTTAGAAAGAGTAAATATATTTTTAAAGAATAGTAAATAAAGAAATGTTATTTTTATAAGTAAGTAGGGAGGAGATATTAATATCAAATCCTTTACTTACCATATAAAAACATTGCACAAAATCAAAGTTTTGTGCAAAAAGGAATAGGAGTAAAAATATAGACATCCATATACGGTGTCCCCTTGAACTATTGATAATACTGTCTTTTATAGCACTTTTACTAATTATTATTCAACAAACTATATTACTATATTATTAAATCGTCTTAAATTTGATTTTCGTGGCTCGTTATAATTATTAATTTATCATTTATATATAAATTTATATTCATATTAAAATTTCATTTATAATTTTATATTTATATCTATAATTTTTTCAAAAATCTCTAAAACCCTTATATCTCTAAATTTGCCACATTTTATAGACAACAAACTATATGCCTCTTTTTTTAAAATGGCTTAAAATCGATTCTCGTGCGTCGTTTTTTTGGTACTTTTTGATAATTTTGCAGATAGTCGTTTTTTTACAAATTTTCTTTTATAAAAACTCTCAAAACCTACTTATATTAATTATTAGCTAATATTTAGACAACAAGTTATATTGATTAAAAATTAAAATGGCTTAAAATCGATTCTCATAAGACAATATTTTTACAAATTTTGATTTTAAACTAGAAATTCTATTTAATGATTAACTTTATGACTTTTTATATAAAATTCCTTAAAAACGATTTTCGAGCTTTTAAATTATAATTTATTATTATAGATTAATTATAAAAATTTTTAAATCAATACATAATTTTTTTATCAAACGACAAATGTTCGATTTATGATTTTTTACAAAACTAATTTTAAAAATTTTAAACTTTGCACAAAATTTAAAAATCTTAATTATAAAATGTTTTTTATTTTTTAATATTAAAATTTTATTTTTTATATTATAGATTAATTTTTCAATTTTATTATTTTATTTAATTATTGAAATATCATTATATTAGATTATGCCCCTCTCTCCTACTCTGCCTTGTTTTCCAGTATTCTAAAAATTATATTGCATTTTCTTTTGGCATCATATTAATAATTTTTCCATCTTTTATAAGTTTTTTGCCTAGAGATGGTAGATTTTCAACATTATTTTCTTTTCCGTTCACTTGTTCAGCTTGTGCTGTTAGTATATTTTCGTAAGTATATTTAATTAAGGCTATTTTTTCTTGTCTTAAATTATCTGATATATCATCTGAACTGTTTAACATGTATTCAAGATTGTACGAATATAATTCTAATGATCTTAATATCAATTCTACTTGTCCATCTAATAAATTTAATTCTACTGATTTTATATTTTCTTTATTAAAAATACCATTCTTCATCTTTATTTATCCTTTCTAGTTTATTTAACACACAAATGCCATTGCATTTTTTATTTTAAATTTTGACAGAGGATGACCAAGCATTGCATCTTCAACATCTTTATTGTATAAGTGAGTATAGATCTCTGTTGTATCTATTCGTACATGTCCTAATAGTGCTTGTATTGTTTTTATATGTATTCCTGCTCTATATAGTAATGTTGCACATGTATGTCTTAATGTATGAACAGAGTAAGTGTTGTTATCTATATTAGATAATAAATATGCAACTTTAACAATTCTAGCTATACTTGTTGCACTAATTCTTTTATTATAATTACTTAAAAATAGTGCATTCGTTTTAACATTCATCTCTTTTCTAATCTTTATGTATTCTTCTACTGCAGCTTTAGTATTTGGATTTAAATAACCAATTCTTTCTTTATTACCTTTTCCTATAATTCTAAATTTATCTTCATTCAAGTCAATATCTTCAATATTTAAATTTAAAACTTCAGATAATCTTAAACCACAATTTAAAAACAGATGAAGAATTGCATTATTTCTTATATCAGTTTGTTTACAGTTATTATTATAGTTATTAATTAATTCAGTTATTTCAATTTCAGTAAGAGTACCAGGTTTTATTTTTTTATATTCATTCGGATACTTCATAATAATTGATTCTTTAATAATTCTTGATATTCTAGTTATACTTATTCTTTCGTTGTAAGAACTTAAAAACAAAGCTTTACATTCGACATTTGTTCCTTTTCTAATCATCAAATATTTATTTATTATTTCTAATGTTTCTCCTTTAAAGCTTTTTATATCTTTTATGTCTAAATTAATAATATCTATCATTTTTAGTTTCTCTTTAAAGTATAAATGCAATATAGCATTGTTTCTAAATATATTTCCTTGATTATTATTATGATAAACTTTTAATACTTTTTGTGATTCTTCTAAAGATAAATAATTTGGTAATTTCTGTTCAATTTTCCTTTCACATTTAATCTTTTTAAATGGTTCTTGAAAAATTGTATGTTTAATAGTAAATAAATAATTAAAAAAAGTTCTTAAATGATCTGTCTTTACAACTCTTGAATTAGGTTTATAGTGATTTTCTGCGAGAAAAAATATAAAATTATATATATCACTATTTGTAATTGTTCTTAAATCATTTAAAGTAAATTTTTCAATTTTATCATATTTATTTTTAAATTTATGAGTATTTATAAATTCTAAGAACTGTTCTAGTGTAACAACCATATTCTTTACATATATGGCAGACAAGTTTTTAATTCCAATAAGATAATTTATTAAATCATTTATAAATTGTGGCATATTATTCTTATTCATTATTTTCCTCCATTCTTTCAATAATACTTGATACAGTAAAATTTTCCATAATATTTTTTAATTTTTTGCTTGATATATGAGTATATATTTCTGTTGCTGCAAGACTTTTGTGTCCTAAAATTAATTTTAATATAAAAATGTCTATATCATTCTCATTGTATAATAATGATGTTCCAGAATGTCGTAATGTATGAGTATGATATTTTTTATAATCTTCGTTAAAAGCACTTTGTAGTTCTTCTTTAATTATCGTTTGAACTGATCGTTTAGATAATCTTTGTTTTCTATTACTTAAAAATAAAGCATTATAATCTGTATATCTTTTATCAAGATTAGGTCTTATTTTTAAATAAAGTTTTATTGCCTCGCAGACTGCTTCATTAAGATATAATATTCTTTGTTTATTTCCTTTTCCGTTTATTCTAATAGTTTGTTCTGTAGAATCAATTTTTAAATCACTTAAATTAATACTAATAAGTTCAGATAATCTTAAACTACAATTTAAAAATATACAGGTTATTGTATAATTTCTTATTTTATTTTTATTATCAGAGTTTATAGTTGTTGATAATAATTTCTTACTATCTTCTAAATTTAAATATTTGGGTATTCTCTTTGAGATTTTTGCAGTTTTTATGTTTTTTGTAGGATTAGTTAGTATAAAATTATTTATTTCTAAATATTCATATAATCTTTTAAAAGATGCTAATTTTTTATTTCTACTTGCTACATCATTTTCTAATACATTAGCTAAAAAAACTATATATTGTTCTAATTCATATTCTCTCATTTTACCTAAATCGTTAATTGTAATACTTCTTATTGTAATTTGTTTAAATTCTTCTTTGGTAATTATATTTAATTTTTCTTTATCATAAAGATAAACCTTTATATATCTAAATAAAGTTCTTAAATCGTAATATGATTCGTTTACAGTTGTTTCTGCACATCCTTCAATAAATCGTTTGTATTTTAAATAATTATTAAGAAATTCTGGATTTTCTTTTTGATATTTTAAAAAAGACATATGTTAGTACCTCCTTTATTAAATCTAAATAGCAAATTGTATTTGCTATTTACTGGAGTCTAACATCTGATAATTTTTTCTACAAATGTACAAATTTATTTTTTATACATTTGACAAAAAAATAACAAGTAATTATACTTGTTATTTATCCTTATTTATTTCTTGTTCTATTAATGCTTTTGCATATTCTACTACTGTTTTTTTAGTATGTATTGTATCTAATGGTTCAATAATCATCTTAATATTTTTTAAAGTAATATCATTTGCAGAATTTTGTAAGTTATTTAATGCTATTATACAATATGAAATCACTTGTTCCCATGAATATTTTTCTTTTTTTCTATTGTAATTTATCAAGTATTGTCTTTGTTCTTCAAGTTCAAATTGTTGTTCTTCTTTTGTTTTATCTTTATTACCACCAATAATAATTAATATTAAAGGAAGTCCTATTAATATAAATAATAATATAGTCATTGAAATAATATCTAACATGTTTTTGCCTCCATTTTACTTATTATTATTAATAAGTTTTAATTAAATTTATATATTAGACTGCTATTGTTTCTAGCAACATTGGAATTTCACCAGCCAGAAATCTGACTTGTACTCAAGGCTTGGGACGCACCATTATAAAAACATTATGGACTGTTTTCATAACTTTACGCTCGAACTATGACTGTACAAAAGTATCCTAAGCTGCATTCACAATAAGATAACACTCTTATTGCTAATCTAAATAGTTGCTAACCCACCTAGAATGCAGCTCTTGTATGATCTAATAATATTTTATTTAGTTTTCAATGTACTATCCATAGTTGAAGTATTTTCACTTCTATTAATTAAGAACGAAAAAAAACATTAAAAAGGTTACACATAAATTAAAATTTTTTATAAATTTTTTTATCTCTTATTAATTCTATTGAATATGTTATTAATTCACTCTTTAAATCTTCATCTATTATGCCGTTTGTTTTTTGAATAACGATTAATTAAATTCATTATTTTATCTATCACTTTTACTAAAGCAACATCATCTATAACTGCTAATTTTAAAATATCAAGAAATTCTGACTTATTTTCCATATTCATACTCCCCCATTTTTCTTTTAATTTTTTCTATTGCTCTATTTCTTCTTTGTTTTAGAGTAGCAACTTTCTCATTTGTAATTTTCGAAATTTCTGTATAGCTTAAACCATGTGTATAATGTAATGTTAATAAATATTTTTCTTTATCATTCAAAATATTTAAAAGTTCATTTTCATTATCTTTTGTATCTAAATAAATTTCTTTTACATCATCAAGTGTTGTTTCATTTTTGCTTATTTTACTTAAACTTCTATAATAATCTATTCTCTTAGAATTAAGAGCTCTAGACATATAATTAATAAATTTTCCTAAAACAATATCATTTTCTTTCATAATAAAACCTCCTAATTAATCAGAATAAAACCGATTATCAGGAGGTCCTCTTAATGCACAAAAAAAGCCAATGCACACCAAAAATACTTGGTAAGCATTGACTTTTAAATATATAAGTATAAAAAGAATTTCAATCATATATATCACCTCCAATCCAGAACACAAAAGTCCTGTAATTAGAGGTATGAGTATATATTTATTTCAAATTATAATTATTTTTGATTTCACATATTATTTACCTCCAGACAAAATAGTATTATTTAACAATATAAATAATCATTCATTAGTAAACCAAAACGATTAACATTAGTATTTTAAAACATACCTCGTAATAATAGACTATTTTGTCCTGCTTGAATAATATAAAATTTTTGTATTAGAATGTTGTTTTTTACTTAAACTAACGATTTATTACTGAAATTTCCGTAAATTTCCCCTTTTTTCCCTACTTTTATTTGTAAAATACTGGGAAGTTTTGCCGAAATCATTGATATTTCAAGGAAAAAGTGATATAATACTGCCAAAAGTTAGAGGTTAACAATATAAAACAGACAATATTTTTTGTAATATTCATAATAATTTGTGGGAGGAAGTCGAATGGTACAAGTTATGATTGCAGAAGATAACATTGAAATAAGTTCAATGTATTGTAAATTTCTAACCAAAGATAAAAATATCAATATAATTTCTAGAACAGAAGATGGAGAAAAAACAATAGAAATGTATATGGCATTAAAACCAGATGTTTTAATCCTGGATTTAGATATGCCTAAATTAAATGGTCTAGAGGTTATTAATCAAATATCTAAAGATTCCGATGAAAAAAATAAATGTAATATAATTGTTATTAGTGGGAATTATTCGTTAATGCATGAGCTATATAATACTGCTAAAGTATATAGAATCATGCCTAAACCAACCAATTTAGATGATGTTTTATCTATAATTAAAGATATTTCTAAAGTTCCTGAAGAATTATCTCAAACAAAACTAAAATCGTTACTTTTAGAATTAAAATTTAATTTATATTCAAAAGGTACAATATACTTAATAGATGCAATAAACATTGCTTATAATGAGCCAATGTTATTGTGTCGAATTGAAGACTTATATCATAGGGTATCAAAGAAAAATAATATTAGCGTGAATAAAATACAAAGGAGTATCAGAAGTTCCATAGATGTTATGAATAATCATATTTCGTCAGAACTTTTGCGCTCCTTTTTTCATATTTATAATCAAGAATTAATAGCACCTAAATATTTCTTTACTATTATAATCGAATATTTACAAAACAAAAAATAAGGAAGATTGCTCTTCCTTATTTTTGTTTAGAAGTTTCTTTTAATTATTTCTAATAATTGTTCTAATTCTAAATTTTGATTTCTTTCAACATTAAATATTTTTTCTTTTCTTCTTTCATCCCCTGCATTATCTTCTATTTTTTCTATATGCAAATCTTTAGTAAGTACTTTGTTAGCAGCAATAAAGTTGTCTGCTCCTTCCTTTGTTAAGAAATAAAATGTTTGTTTTCCTTTTTGATCATCAATAGTTACTTTAAATACTGGATTTTCTAAATAGACACCATCTTCTATTCTGACTTTTTGATTTCTTAATATTTCTGCTATATTTTTTAAAAATTCAAAGTCTTTTTCTTTTATAATTCTTTCTTGTTTTTCTATAATATAATTAGAAATTTTTTCTAATTCTTCATTTAAAGTTTCTACTTTTGTTTCTTCAATATCTTTTTCTATAATTTTCATTAAAAAATTTACTTTCTCTTGTTCTCCAACAAGTGTTATAAATTTAGTTCCACCTAAAAGTTTTCTTGTTTTATTTTTTAATTCTTCAACATTCATTTCTATTTCTCCTTTTATTTTTTATAATTCTGTTTCTCATATCTTTTATATCATAAATTCCATTTTTTCTCAATAAATCGACAAATATTTAATAAAAAATACCAACACATTTTTGTGCTGGCATTAAAAAATTATTCGTCATATTTCATAATACTTTGCATTATTTCAAATTTTCTTATTACCCAGTTATATTCAGATCTTGTTACACCAGTTCCATCTAATGATTTTGTTTCGCTTATTTCTTCTTCTGTCATATCATCATCTAAATAATATAAAAGTAGGTTTTCGTGGATTATATCAAATCCATAACATGTATAAATTTTATCTTCAATCTCTATACCTAATCTCCTTAAAATATCAAGATCGTTACTATCTAAATGTGCTTTAATTTCGATCACCTCTTTTGTCATATACCTTTTGTGCCATTCTTCATAATTTTTCATCTTAATTTCCTCCTTTGTTTTTTCTAAAAATTTTTTCTAGAAATGAATGCTTTTTTTCGACAATATGTTCTTTCTCAACAATATTAATTGGTTCTTCTTTCATATCTACTATTTCATCTAATATTTGATTTATTCGTTCATTTGATATAGGTTTGCTAACTACAGATATGATACCTAAATCAGCACATTGATTAAATAAAATTTTTGTTGTATCACTTGTTACCAAAATGAATTCTGGTTTCTTTATTAAATTAGAATTTTTAATTATTTCAATAACTTCTAAACCATTCATTTTAGGCATTTGATTATCTGTAAAAACAATTTCAGGCTGTAAATTCATTATCATATCTAATTCTTCTTGTCCATTGTTTGCTATTCCTACTATTTCAAATTTATCATTTTCTAGTACAATTTTTGCTATGTTTTCTGCTAAACTTTTGATGTCATCTGCTATAAGAACTTTAATTTTTTCCATAAAAATCACTCTTTCTACATTAATATACATTATATATAAAACTTTTATAATATTTTGTCGAAATCTGCGAAAAATATTAAAAATTTAAATAACCGTCTGCCCATAAATTATACCAAAAATAAATGATAAAATCAATGTATTAACTTAATTTCTAGATTTTGGAGGTGGAGTAAGTTTTGAACAATAGAAAACCTTTTGAAATTTTAAAAGGGAAACTTAATGTAAGTGGAACTAACATATATAATGCACGAACTGCATTGGGATATTCTAGGCAATATGTTTCAGATAGATTAATGAATATCGGTTTAGATATTTCAGCACAAGCATTATATGAAATAGAAACAGGAGCAAGATCAGTTGTAGAATATGAACTTGCTGCAATTGCAAAAATTTTAAAAACTACTTCAAATGATTTAATAAAAGAATTTGATAATTATCTTAATAATTTTTAAATAATAGAATTTGCTTGATAGTAAATTCTATTATTTATATACAAATAATTAGAGAGAGTTTTAAGTGAACTCTCTCTTTAAATATTAATAATATCTATTTTATTAATTGTTATACTTTATAATAACACCTTAAAAATTTTCTTGTTTTTTTAGATTTCATTATAGTATTTAATGAAATGTTTAGCACATAGTAAACTAAAGCAACCATAAAATATATTACTATAACATCTTCAGCTGTTACAAATTGATTTTGTGATACAAGCATTTTGCTTGAAAAGAACAAATCATATAGTCCTATAACTGAACATAGACTTGAATCTTTTATTATTGATACAAAATGATTAAGAATTGGTTCATACATACTTTCAATTACTTGTGGTAAGATTACATATCTTATTGTTTCGAATTTATTGAATCCTTGTGAAATAGCTGACTCCCATTGTGTGTATTTTACACTATTTATTCCGTCCTCTTATTATTTCTGCAATCATTGCAGCAGAAAATATAGATATTGCGAAAATGCCACTATATAATGTATTAAGTGGTGTCATAAATCTAACAGCCAAAATCAGTAATAATAATGGTAAATTTCTCATTATTTCAATATAAATAGTTGCAAATCTAGATAAATATTTATTCTTGCTATTTCTAGCAAATGCTAATACAATTCCTAATAATAAACTAAAAATAATTGAAAAAAATGATACAATTATTGTGATTTTTACTCCACTTAAAAGAAACTTTACCACAGAAGGTTCGCATAATTTTTCTATTGCATTAATCCATTTATTGTTCATATTTTATGCTCCTCCTTTCAAGCCATCTTGATAGTATAGATAAAGGCAAACAAAGTACTAAATATACTAATGCTGTAACAACAAATGTAGGTCCGTAAACTAATGTTTTACTTACAAAACTATTTACAACATTCATAAGGTCATTACCTGCAATAACTGCCATAAGTGAAGAATCTTTTATTAAACTAACTAATTGATTAGTTGTTGGTGGTAAAGCTATTTTTATTGCTTGAGGTAATATAATATAATGCATACTCTGTAAAAAATTAAAGCCTTGACTATAAGCAGCTTCTAATTGTCCTTTTGGAATTGAATTTAAAGCACTATAAATAATGTTTGCAATGTATGTACCTGAATGTAAAGCCAAAGCAATAATACCTATTTCCATTGTTCCCAAAGTTATTCCTATTCTTGGTAATACACTATAAAATACAAATATTTGAATAACTAATGGAGTGTTTTGAATAATTGATATATACATCTTGCATAATTTTTGAACTATTTTTACTTTATAGAAAAGTATTAATCCTATTATTAAACCTATAATAAAAGCTAAAATTAAGCCACCTAACGCTACAATTAAAGTGTTTTTAATTCCACCGAGAAATAATTCATAATTATTAAATAATTTTAACCATTTATTATAAGAAAAAGGTCCATTCCCCATTATATTTGCTCCCCTTTGTAAAAACGGATAAATAAATTAAATATCTATCCGTTTTAATTATTTATTGAATTAATCCTAAATCTTTTGCAATTTGGTCGATTTTATTCCAATCCATAACTGGTAAATGATGTTCAGCTGTCCATTTATCAATAGTTCCATCTTCAACCCATTCTTTAATACATTTATTAACAACATCTAATAAATCTGACCCTTGTTTAATTCCTACACCGTATGGTTCCATACCATAAGAATCATCAAGAATTATTGTATCATCATCTAAATATGATTGTAAAATTGATTTATCACTTGAAAAAGCATCAATTCTTCCTGCTGATAAAGCAGCTTTTAAATCTCCATAAGATGTATATTGTGGAAATTCAATATTATATCCTTTTTCTTTTGCAACTGCACCTAATGCTTCTATTGTTGCTGTACTTTGTAAAAGACCTATTTTCTTTCCGTTTAAATCTTCAAAACTCTTAATTCCAGAATTTTTTAATACTATAAATCCAGTATTATCATTAAAATATGGATAGCTAAAATCAGTTGCTTCTAGTCTTTCTTTTGTAACAGAATATGTAGATAATACTATATCTACTTCCCCTGAATCTAACATAATTGGTCTGTCTGTTGCTGTTATTATTTTATATTCTATTGCATTTTCATCTCCTAATATTTCTTTTGCTAATCCTTTTGCAATTTCTATTTCTAATCCACTAAAGTTTCCATCAAGATCTCTATAATTAAGATTTTGTGCACATCCTTCTGTACCTACAATTAATTTTCCTCTTTCTTGAATTCTTTCAACTGCTGTTTTGTCATTACCTCTTGTTAATATAAAACCTAAAGCTATTACTACTGCTAAAATTACTATAAAAACTATTATTTTTGATTTTTTCATTATAATATCCTCCTATAATATTGTACTAATAAAATTATTAATTCTGCTATTATCATTATTGTAAAATATATTTTTAGGCGAATCGTCCATTACGATTTTTCCGTCATCTAAAAATATTATTCTATCTGAAATTTTTTCTGCAAATTTCATTTCATGTGTTACACATACCATTGTAATCTTCTTTTGCTTAGCTATTTTTTCTATAATCTTCAGTACTTCTTTAGTCATTTCAGGGTCTAATGCTGATGTTGGTTCATCAAAAAGTAAAATATCAGGTTGCATCATTAATGCTCTTGCAATTGCTACTCTTTGTTGTTGACCACCACTTAAACTATCTACGGAATCTAAAGCTTTTTCTTCTAGCCCAACATTGTGTAACATTTCTAAAGCTCTCTTATGTACAATTTCTCTGTTTTCTTTTTTTAATTTAATTGGAGCTAACATCAAGTTTTCAATTACATTATATTGTGGATAAAGATTAAATTGTTGAAATACCATTCCAATATCTTGTCTTGCTTTGTACAATTCTTTTTTTGATAGTTTATATATATCTTGTCCCTTGACAATAACTTTGCCTGATTTTATTTTTGGAAATGCATATATACATCTTAACAATGTTGATTTACCACTACCACTAGGTCCTATAATAGAAATTATACTTCCTTTATCTATTTTAAGATTTATGCCTTTTAGTACATCATTCTTGCCATAAGATAAATATACATCATTAAATTCTATTATTTTAGTTCCCTCCCTTCTTAAAGATTCTATATTAACAAAATTTTAAAAACTTATTAAATTTATATGTTTGGTTTCTTTTTATGCCATTCTGTATTTTGTTCGTATGTATAAGCTACTTGTAATATTTTTTCTTCATCAAGTGGTTTTCCTATTATTTGTAATCCAATAGGTAATCCTTTTGAATCAAATCCACATGGAATTGACATTGCTGGTAAACCTGCAATATTAGCAGAAGCTGTACAAATATCAATAAGATACATTTCAACAGGATCTGATATTCTTTCTCCTATTTTGAAAGGTGTCATAGGTACAACTGGAGCCATTATAACATCGTATTTTTTGAAAGCATCTGCATATCCTTGTTTTACTAATGTTCTAACTTCAAGTGCTTTTTTATAATATGCATCATAATATCCAGAACTCAATACATATGTACCAAGCATTATTCTTCTTTTAACTTCTTCTCCAAATCCTTCGCTTCTTGATTTTGTATATAATTCTTCTAATGTTGAATAGTTTTTTGTTCTATATCCATATCTTACACCATCGAATCTTCCAAGATTAGAACTTGCTTCTGCACAACAAGTTATGTAGTATGTTGGAACAATAAAATTTGTAACTTCTAGTGAAAATTCTTCTATTTCTGCCCCTAGTTCTTTACATTTATTAATTGCATTTCTTACAGTTTCTGCAACTTCAGGATTTATAGCACTTCCAAAATATTCTTTTGGTACTCCTATTTTAAGTCCTTTAATATCATTTTTTAAAGCTTGTGTATAATCTTTTTTTGGCATATCAACTGATGTTGAATCTAATTCATCATGTCCTGCGATTGCATTAAGCATTATAGCTGCATCTTCTACATCTTTAGTAATTGGTCCAATATGATCAAGTGAAGATGCGAATGCAACTACACCATATCTAGAAACTAAACCATAAGTAGGTTTAAGTCCAACACATGAGCAGAATGAAGATGGTTCTCTAATAGAGCCTCCTGTATCTGTTCCTAATGCACCTGCTGTTAAATTTGCTGAAACTGCAGCTGCAGAACCTCCTGAAGAACCACCTGGAACATATTCTGTATTCCAAGGATTTCTTGCAGGTGAAAAATAAGAATGTTCGTTAGATGCTCCCATTGCAAATTCATCCATATTTGTTTTTCCTATTAATATTGCATTATTTTCTTTTAGTTTTTTTACTGCTGTTGCATCATAAGGTGGAACAAAGTTCTCAAGCATTCTTGATGCACAAGTTGTTTTTATTCCATCTGTACAAAAAATGTCTTTAAGTGCAATTGGAATACCACACAACCAACCAGTATCTTCTCCATTATCATATTTTTTTTGAATTTCTTCAGCTTGTTTTAATGCTTCTTCTTCACAAACAGTTATATAACAATTTAATTTTGGGTTAACTTCTTTTATTCTTTCTATATATGATTTTGTAATGTCTACAACTGTTGTTTCTTTGTTTTTAAGCATATCGCGTAATTCATGTATAGTTAATTCGTATAACTTCATAATTTCCCTCCAATTAATTTATTACTTTAGGTATTTTAAACATTCCATCTTCAACTTCTTCACAATTTCTTAATAGTTTTTCTCTGTCCATGCATTCTTTAACTTCATCTTTTCTAAATACATTGCTTTTTTCTAGTGATGATGTAGATGTTTCTAACCCATCTGTATTAATATTATTTACTTGTTGACAAAGTTCTATAATATCTTTTAATTCAGCTGAGAATTTTTTTACCTCTTCATCTGTCAAACTTAATCTTGATAATTTTGCTAAGCGTCTTATTTCTTCTTCGTTCATATTTTCCTCCTTTAAAATTTTTATAAAAATATATTAAAAGTTTCTAAAAGTTACTTATTTCTTTTAAAAACATTTCGTTTAGTATTTTAGGATTTGCTTTTCCTTTTGTTTCTTTCATTGCTTGTCCTACTAAAAAACCTAATGCTTTATCTTTTCCTGCTTTATAATCTGCAACGGATTGAGAATTTTCTTTTAGTATTTTTAGCACTACATTTTTTATTGCCCCTTCATCAGAAATTTGAATCCAACCATTTTCATTTATAATAAGTTCTGGCTCTCTTGGATTTTCAAATAATTCTTCCAAAACTTTTTTACCAATACTTGAACTAATGGTTCCTTTATCAATTAAATTTATTAACTTACCTAAATGTTCGGCACTAAAAGGAATTTCGCTTTGTTCCATTTCTTTTTCATTTATAATCCTAGTTATTTCTGTGATAATCCAGTTAGAAACAGCTTTAGGATTATTAGAAACCATTGTTGCTTTTTCAAATAAATCTGAATATTTTTTAGAAGAAACTAGAATATTGCTATCTCTTTCTGAAATACCATATTCTTCAATATATCTTTTCTTTCTACTTTCAGGTAATTCTGGCAAACTTTCTTTTATAATTGATTGAACTTCTTTTGTAACTGTAAATCTTGGTAAATCAGGATCTGGAAAATATCTATAATCTTGAGCATCTTCCTTATCTCTCATTGAAAATGTTTTTCCAGATACATCATCCCATCTTAATGTTTCTTGTTCAATTTTTCCACCATTTTCAATTACTTCAATTTGTCTGTCTGCTTCATATTCAATTGCTCTTACAATTGATCTAAATGAATTCATATTTTTCATTTCAGTTCTAGTTCCAAACTCTGTTGCACCTTTTTTTCTTATTGAAAGATTAACATCAGCTCTTAGTGAACCTTCTTGCATTTTACAATCTGAAACTTCTATATATTCTAATATAGATTTTAATTTTTTTAGATAAGCATCAACTTCTTCTGCACTTCTCATATCTGGCTCTGAAACAATTTCTATAAGTGGTACACCTGCTCTATTTAAATCTACTAAAGTTCCTCTACCGTATGGATCATGATTTAATTTACCTGCATCTTCTTCAATATGAATTCTAGTTATTCCTATTTTCTTTTTTTCTTTTCCTGTTTCAATTTCAATATATCCTTTTTTACAAAGTGGTTCATCATATTGAGAAATTTGATATGCTTTTGGTAAATCTGGGTAAAAATAATTTTTTCTATCGTTTTTACTTTCGATAGAAATTTCACAATTTGTTGCTAATCCTGCTTTTACAGCATATTTAACTACTTCTTCATTTAAAACTGGTAATGTTCCTGGCATAGCTGTACAAATTGGACAACAGTGTGTATTGGGCTCTCCTCCGAATTTTGTTAGACAAGAACAGAATATTTTTGTGTTAGTAGATAGTTCACTGTGAACCTCAAGTCCAATAACTATTTCATAATCTTCTCTGCTCACTTTTTCCTCCAATCTATTAAATTTATATTCTAATGTTATTATTTCTAAAATTTGTCAATCGTATTATCTCATAAAATGCTCAAAAATACAATATAAATGTCCATAAAAGTCAAATTAATTTTTCTTTTGATATAAAGTCCTTTTTATATCACTGTCTTTAATTTGAATTAATTTACTCTCATTGTTAGGAGTAAAGATTTTTACATTATAGAAATTGCTTGTAACACTAATCATTATTGCTTTTTCATTGTTGTTTAATTCAACAACATCAAATGGATTATATTTCATATATTTACTCCTGTTCAAATTCTTTTATTGCCATTAAAATTTCGTTAGGCTGTACAGTTCTATTTGCATTTTTATATGTAAATTTTGAATCTGTAAAATATACTTTATAATTTTCATTCTCAAGTTTTATTTTAATTAGTTTTAAGAAACGATATAAGTCATCTTCTGATAAATTATATTTTACTTTTAATTCATAAAAAGTATATCTTATATAATTAATATCTTGACATATCTTTTCAGTTAAGGTAGTTTCTATCAAATTAATAATAGCTTTGTCGTTCATAATTAAAACTTCCTTTCTTTTTATAAGATATTTAGATTTTATCATAAAATAGCAAAAAAATAAACAATACCAAGAAATTTATGCTTTTTTCTTGGTATTATTTTAATTTCCGAACTAATTCTACTATATAACTTGTAATTTATCATTATATTTATTCCTTATATGGTTTATTTTAGTAATTTTCACATAACATCTTGATGCTTATATTTTTTTGTTTTAAAAATTCAAAAAATGCATCTTCTATTCCCGTTTTTTTAATATTTGCTGTACTAGTAAATACTATCTTATTTTCAAATGTACAACTTGAACATTTTACTCTTTCAAAACTTTCTGGTGCTATTAATACAAAAAAGTTATCTATATATTTTTGATATTCTCCTAAAATACCAACTCTTCCTATATTAGAATAAGTAATTGTAAAATGCCTTCTTATTTCAAGATATGCTAACCTAACTATTGGTATCTTTAAAAATAATGGTATGAGTTTTATAAATATATGTGTTCCTAACTTCACATTGTTTGACATTATTTTAATGACTTTCTCTATTTCTAATTGTTGTTTAAATTCATTTTTTACAAACAAAATAATTTCATCAAATAAATTAAAATTTACTTTGTTTGTATTTCCTTCAACAGTTATATACGAAAAGAAATTTGTAATTGTTTTAGATGGAAAATATTTTTTTAAATTTACAGGAATACATACTTTTATTGGTGCTCTTCCATTATGTTTTAAATAATTTTGAGTATATATAGAATACATTAATGCTGCTGTTAAATATTGAGTTATAGTTGCATTATACTTCTTTGCTTCTCTTTTTAATTCTTCTAAATTTATTATTTGATGAACTACATTTATTTTTCCTTTTTTTAACTTCTCTCCACCAATTTTATATGCCCACTTATCAACTTTGTTTGGCTTTACTTTTTTGTTATAATTTTCTATATAGCTATCTTCTGTATTGTACTCTACTTTTCTTATTGCTCTATTACTCTTACTCTTTAATTCTTTTGGATATTTTAATTCTAAATATGTATAAATTATTTCTTTAAAAAATATTGCACCATTATTTCCATCTGTTAAAGCATGAAAAATATCAATGTTTATTCTATTATCTTTATATGTAATTTTGAATAAATATCCATTATTTGTATTCGGATCAATAAATTTACATGGCTCATTTTTTTCTTCTTCTATAATAGGAGTTTTTTCATTGAACTTTAAATAGTGCCAAAAAAAACCTTTTTTCATTTTTACTTTAAAACATTTATATCTATCTAATGACTCTATTACTGCCTTTTTTAAAACTTTTTGATCTATATTATCTAATAATATAACTGACAATCTAAAAACTGTACTATATTTTCTTCCTGAAGATAAAGGAAAGATTTTAGCAGAATTATCTAATTTTCTCGATTTTTGCATATTTAACCTTATCTTTTTCATTTAATTTTTCTCCTATCACTAATATTTATATCATTAAATATTATGTATGTCATTAAACTAAGTGGTCAAATTTTTTAAATTTTATATAGATAATTACCTGCTCTACAAATTACTATTTGGTTAAATCCATTCCCAAAGCGAATAATATTTATTCACAGAAAAATGAATTCTTCTTTCATTACCTTCTTCATTTTTATATGTTATCATGCTTCCCATTCTATCTGACATTTCATAACCATCATTTTTCATATATTCATCAAGGATATCTTGTGCTGATTTCCCATCTATATAAGGTTTTGAAAACATAATTTTCCAAGGTTTCTTTTGTGCTACAACATACAATTCATCTTTATCAAACATAACTTTTGAAATATTATATACAGCAGAAATTGGATTGAACACTCCTGTTATATTTGCTGAAATTATCATAGATATAAATCCTATAGCTATAAAAGAAATTATACATACTAATATTACTATTTTCTTTTTCATATTCTATCTCCTTACATATAATCTTGAATAATTTTCATAAGTTTTTCAAAATCAGCATCACTTATCTTCGCTTGTTTTCTTCCTTTTTGTATTTCCTTACATCCCTCTTTTATATAATATGTTTCATTGTCCAACACAATTTTGTGACTATTTATACCATCACATACTTCATTTATATATTTAGAATCTTCTAATAATCCTATTATAAATTCTATATCTCTTGTTTTAGACACTTTTACTGTTTTCCCATCCATAAGTAATTCTACATCAAGAATATCATAATTTGATAATTCATATTTCATAAACCAACTACCGAATTTAACTCCTAAACTACTTTTAAATGATTCCTTTGGGCTTACTGCTGGATACCTAATTACTTTATAACCTAATCCACAATATGTAATCTTGTTACCATCATAACTAGCAATTTTTATTGCAAACTTTGGCTCTACTCCATTTCTAACTCTAGCACTGTCTATATAACTTGTTACTAATCCAGCAAGTAGTAAAATGATGATAAATACGATAATTATAAATTTCTTTTTCATAAAAACACCTCTCATTACTTACACTTATTCAATTGCTCCTGCTATACATTTATCAAACATATACATTTCTATGCTACTTATTTTCTTTTCATTATTTGCAGTATAACCATATTTAACAATAGTTCTATACCCTATTCCTTTATATTCAATTAATCCTGTCTCTTCATACCAAGCAATATTAAATATAGGTTCTCTAAAGCTTTCTACTCTGTTTATATCAATAGATATTATAACACTATATAATGTTGCTAAAATAATAATAATGGATAATACTAACTTTAATGTTTTCTTACAAAACTTTACAACTAAAACCATTGCTATTAACAATAATACGAAAATTCCTATCATAAATTACCTCCATAAATTACTATTTTCCTTTATATTATATCATATTTTTAAAAAAAGAGTGGTTTTCAGACAAAAAAATAAAAGTATGTATAACCATTTCTGATTATACATACTTTTTTATTCATATCTAGGTGTGCCATACCCCATAACTTGTACATCATCAAACGAATACATTCTTTCAGCACATTTATTACTTGTATTTCCCTCTATTGTGTAAATTGTTCTATTATTTATATCTGTTCTCGTAACAATACCAACATGATCGCTAACACCATCTTGATTTCCATTTTCATCATACCAGTCAAAGAATATAATATCTCCTATAATAGGGTAATAACTTTCCCCTCTATCCTGCCATAAATTTTTATCTTTAAACCACTGAATACCATTAACACAACCTGAAAATTTAGGTATAATTCCTTTATCTATATAACCACATTCATTAGCACACCAACTAACATAACAAGCACACCAGTGAACATGTTCAGTAAATCCATACCATTGCCAAAATTTATCTCCTCCCTCGTTTCCTAATTGTGCTTTTGCTACTAGAATAATTTCACTATTAGGAATTTGTGAATAATCAAAGTTTTCATCTCCCTCGCTATTAAATATTACAGCAATAAATCCTGCAATTAAAACTATAACGAGAATAATTACTACTGCTATCCAACCACCTGCTGCTATTGCTGAAATCAAGGCTTTTGTTGCAGCAATTATTGCTTTAATGGTTGCAATGGTAGTTTTTATTGCAACTTTTACTCCTCTTATTGCATTTCTAACTGCAATTTTTGATATTTTAACTGCTCTTTGTGATAATTTCACACTTTCTTTAGCAAGTTTTTGAGTGTTTTTTGCTACTTTTTCACTTGTTTTTATTCCTTTTTTTGCGAGTGAGAAAGATTGCTTTGTTGTTTTAATACTTTGTTTTGTTCCTGTTTTAATTGTTTTGTTAATTTTTCCTGTTGTGTTTCTAGTTTTTATTCTTGATTTTAGTATTTCTATTTTTTCTTTGCCTTTTATAAAATTTTGTTGAGTATCTTTTAATGATTTTTTTCCTATTTCATTTGATTTTGAAATGCCTTTTCTTGATAAATAACTTATATCATTTTGTATAACTTTACTAGCATAATCTTCTGCAGTATTATTGTTTTCGCTTATAGTATATTCATCTATTCTCTCTTTTGTTGTAATTAAATTACTTTTTAATTTCTGTAATTGAACGACATTCTTATCTAATTGTTTTATGGTTTCTTTTGGTTTTATTTTTATTTCTGGCATATATACCACCTCCAGACCAATTTATATTTTCTTTGCTATTACAACTAATCTTCCATTTTTCTGCGAATACTCACAAGTAGATAATGTTATTAATTTATCTTTATAATTAATTTCTGAATCTGTATTATATAATTTCAAATTATTACATTTTTCTCTAAAATAATTAAACTCTTTTTCGTCTTGAAAATTATTATAGTTATAGTATTTAAAAGTTTTATTTGAATAAGCTATTGTTTTCAAAACTATAACTATTTCATAAATTTCCTCTTTTGTTGTATCTTTTTCAAATGTATATAATTTTATATACTTATTTTCTTTATAAAATTTATGTTTCTTATATTTTTCAAGTTGAGAAAACATTGTATTATCATTCATGTGATGACCATAAATAATTAAATTATCACTATTATCAATATCACAATAATCTGCCAAAAACGGTGTGCCATGACTTGAATATTCCTTATAAATATTCCTGTATAGATAAAACTCTTTATTTTGCATAATTGGATAATCGATATTTGTTCCATCGATATTAATCCAAGCAACTACATCAGTATTTATTTTAAGTAAGTTCTTTAATTGTAAATTTTCTTTTATTTCTTCTGTATTCACTTTTGATTCCTCATAAACAATATTTTGAATTTCATCAAATACTTTAATTTCATTTTGATTTGAACTAATTTCTTTTAATAAAAAATAGCTACTAATAGCAATAATTACTATTAGTAGCAATAATATAATTAATAACTTTTTATTCATGTATTCCTTCTCCAGGTTTAGTTGTCATTAACTTATATAGATTTGTATTTTTAGGGAATTTATTTATAAATGGAACAATAGGAGAACCTACTTTTATTAATCCTTCTCCTGCCCCAACATTTGTAATATAACTCATTTGTGGTTCAGAAATATTTAGTAGTTTTGCAAGTTCAATTCTATCTGTACTTGCTTGATTAAGCATTATAATAAATTCTGAATTTGCAAGCATTGTTCTAGCAGTATGACTTTGTAATAAATCTTCTACATTTTGAGTTATACCTGTACAAAATGCACCATATTTTCTTACTCTTTTCCATAGAGTAAATAAGAAATTAGCTGAATATTCATATTGAAATAATAAATATATTTCATCTATAAAGATATATGTATTTTTACCTTTTGTTCTGTTAGCAGTAATTCTATTTAAAATAGAATCTAGTACAACTAACATTCCTATTGGAAGTAGTTGTTTTCCTAAATCCAAAATATCATAACAAATTAAACTATTAGAAGTATTAACATTAGTGTTTAATGCAAATGTATTTAATGAACCATTTGTAAATAATTCTATTGCTAATGCTATTTCTTTTGCCTCTTCTTCTGGTTGCTTTAATAGTTCTTCTCTAAAATCTTGTAATGTTGGTGGTATTCCTTGATAATTACCTTGTTGGAAAATTCTATAAACATTAGCAGTACACCTATCTATTATTGATTTTTGTTTTGGACCGAGATTTCCAGTACCAATAAGTTGTTCGCATAATGATAAAATAAATTCTGATTTTAAAATAACAGGATTTGCACCATCCCCATATTCAGAATTCATATCCATTGCATTAATATGGTTGTTACTTGTTGCTGATATTTGTATTACTTCCCCACCTAGAGCATCTACTAACGGAGAGTATTCTCTCTCTGGATCTAGTATAATTATATCAGCATTAGGATCTCTTAATTTTATTGAAAAAATTTCTTGTTTACCTGCGAATGATTTACCACTTCCAGATACACCTAAAATAAATGAATTTCCATTTAAAAGGTTTTTTCTATCAGCAATAATCATATTCTTACTTATAGCATTTTGACCATAAAAAATACCATTCTCGTGCCTTATTTCTTGCACTTTGAATGGCATAAATACTGCTAAACTTTCTGTTGTAAAAGTTCTTATTGCATCAATTTTTCTTACTCCAAATGGTAAAACTGTATTAAGTCCGTCTAATTGCTGAAATCTTAATATTCCCATCTGACAAAGATTTCTACTTGCAATTTGTATTATAGACTCTGTTACATTTTCCAAATTTTCTTTTGTTTCATCAGTTACTACAATTGTTAATACTGCCGAAAACATTCTTTGATCTCTTAATGTTAAATCATCTAAAAATTCTTTTGACTCATTTCTTTGTTGTTCCATATCATAAGGTATAATTGCACTAAAATTATTGTTTGCATTCTGTTTTCGTTGCCAGTTAGTAATATTAGTTTCTACACCTAATCTTTTGTTTTCTGCCTCTTTTACTGCCTCGTCCATAGGTATTGGTATAATATCAATAGATAACATCATATTTTTATTTAAATCTGTTAATTCAGTTACCATATCATCATTGATATAAGTTGCACATTCTTTTAAAAATAATACTCTACCATATCTATTCCCAAGCCTAAAATAATCTCTTTCTAATTCTACTGTATCTGGACATATATAATCTTTAAAATTATGTCCTTTTCTCATTGATTCGTGTATATCGAAATGAAAAGAAGTTTCATCTCCAGTTCTATAAAAGTCATGTGCTATTCTTAATCTTTCCTTTGCATCTAATTCGAAACACTTTGAACCCAATGTATTAAAATGATTCATTAATTCCGTACCTGCTCTTCTAAAATAACTTCTAGCATCATCTATATTCTTTTTATATATTGAAATTGTTAGTATTTTTTCTTGGACAATTTCATTTGCATTTTTTGCTTGATTTACAAGCATTTGATTATACTCTTTTCTATATTTATCTAGTTCATCATCAGCATAATCTAACAAAATAGTTTTTTCAAAATCCAATTTATTTATTCTTCTATTATTTATTGTTATTTTTGTAGTAGTTCCAGGATCAAGAGAATTTAATAATGAAGAATAGTCTAAAAACATTGCTTCTTTATCTTCTTTGCTTGCTACTGCATAATTTATATCTAAAAATTTATAAGATTTTGAATACTTGTTATTCCCAACTAAAAATATACCATCTTCCCATAATGCTTTTATTGGAATTATGTCTTGAACACATTTAGGAACTTTAAACTTTTCTTTATCTAATTTGAAAATATTACTTAATGTTTTCATTAACTTTCCCTCCTTTTTTGTTTTTCTTGTATTTTTTCTTTTCTCTTTTTTGTGGTTTTAGTAATCCTTGTTTCATTTTTCTATCAATTACAGGTTTTAAATTTTCATAATATATATTTTGTGCTTTAAATGTCAGTTTTTTAGGTAACAAAAATTCAGATCTAATCATAACTAATAAAAACTTTTCAGCTGTCATTCCGTTATATTTAACAAAACCAAAAATTGCAAAAGGTGCAGCACCTAAAATACATACCCACGAAAGTGTTTCTATTCCAAAGTATGGTTTTAGTACGAAATATAAAATTACTGCAACAATGCAAGCCAATATAGAAAAAATGAACTGTCGTAATGACAGTCCAAAGAATATACTTTCACTAAATTCTCGAATATCTTTATTAATTTTAACCTCCATTTATCTCGCCTCCCTATTTTTCTTTTTCTTTTCTGAAGATTTATAATTAGATTTTTCTTCTTTTTCTATTTGATTTTTTATCTCTTGATATAAATCTTCGTCTATCATCTTGTAGTCTTTTATTTCGCATTCTCCTGTTTGTAATAGTACTAATCTATCTATTATTTGTTCTCTTAAAGATGGATTTATTTTATTTAAATATTCTCCCATTGTTGTTAATTCTGGTTCATATATTAAATTTCCTACTTTATAAAAACTCAAATCTGTTATACCTATATTTCTATTAATATCAACAATAGCATCTGGTATATCTTCTAATCTTATAATAGCCTCATCTATACCATCATCAATAAAATATAATTCCTCTTTTGAATTAATAATTTCTTTAATTTCTTCTTCTGAATAAAATTTTATTTCATGTTCTGCCATACTATCATCTCTCCTTATATTTCTATTTAATTTATTTAATGCATTTTCCAATGGTACATCTGTACATACTTTTTGTAATCTTTCTTGTGTAATTCCATTTCTCTCACAATATTTCAAATATTCAATGACACCCTCTTTATTTTCAAATTCATTTGGATAAAATTTATTAATATCAGTCCATAAATCATAATGAAAATCATCTGTCATATATATAATTTCTTTGTTCCATTCAAGTTCTTCAAAAAAGTCGTCATCGAAATTATATGCCCAGTCTGGAATCTGCTCAATTTCATTATCAAATGGATTAAAACCTATCATTTCATCTCCGTTTGTTGCTAAAACAAAAGTATTTTCATATTCGTCACGATTTTTAATGATATATTGTATATAAAAATCTTTATATTTATCAGTATTTAAAATGTTTTTTGACATTTTTATTATTTCTTCATTATTAATATATTCTTGCATATATACCTCCTATATTCCCATCATTTCTCTAACAATTCTATCGGAAAGTCTTATTGTTCCAACCAGTACTAACATGTTAAATATAAGTTCCCCAATATATTTCCAAACCATTGTTACTGTTGCTGCACCAGTATCTACACTTGGAGTTGTAGTAACAAATGCTGAAAAGATAACACAAGCTAAAACAATTATTGCACCTTCTAAACAAACTGCTATATAACTTTTCAAAAAGCTAATTCCTACATTTTGTGTTGATTCTCCTGCAAATGCTGATAAAGGAATTGGAGAAATTGCTGTGTACATATATAGTTTAAAAAATCTACCATATACAGTAAGTATCAATATAAATGATAATACTGTAACAAATAGCCCACCTAATAATGTAACTGCCCATAACGGAATACTTTCAAAGAAACCACAATTATTAATTGCATCAATAATTGATTGTGGTAAACTCATTCCTGTTGCTTGGAAATTACTTTTTGCCATTATTGTTGTTACGATTCCTTGTATTATCTTAAATATAGAAAGCATTAAATCTAGTCCATAAGTTACAATACCTTTTGCTATTGCAAATCTTAAGAATAATTTTAATGCTTGCTCTGGTCTTTTTATTTCAGAAAAATTTGTACAAGTTTTAACAACCCCAACTACAAAGAATAAAACAAGCAATGCAAAACCTATTGCTTGTAATGCACCATTTATATTTAAAATGATATTCCATATAGTACCACCATGAAAATCAGAGGGATTTTGTGTAACAATAGTATAAATTTCAGACAATTTTCCATTCCAAGTATCTAATGCATTTTGTAAATTTCCCACTATCCAATTCATACTGCAACACCTCCGTTTTCTTGAATATCGGATTCTATTTCATTTCCCCACGAATCCCAATCTTTTACTTTTTGCCTTGCAAATAGTTCAACTCTTGGTAAATTTCCAACAAGTTCAACTATCTTATCTCTAACTATATCTGGTTTTTTACTATGATTTTCAATTGGTGTATCAATTATTTGATGTACACTTTTACTAATTCTTTTTATATTTCCTTTCGTAGCAATCAAACATAGTTCAGAATTTGCTCTTGTCCAATAACCCATACCCCAAAACCATGAATTTGATTTACGATTTCTTTTTACCCATGTAAAACCACAAGTTTTATATGTAAATCCCCATTCTTCAATTACTTGTAATGCATCTTTCAAACATGGATATGTTACCCATATAAAAAGAATACAATTATCATCTGCAATATTATTGATAAAGTCTTTTAATTTAATAATTTCATTTGTACTCATAGTTGAATAATGGCTTTCTGCACTCCTCCCATTTCCTTTCTTCGACCAAACTTTATATTTCCAGGGAGGATCTGCATAAATTATTTGATATTTTTTCATGTTTTACACCTCCTAAAATTGATTTAGACAGGCAAAAATGTTATAGATAACAAATAACCTGTCTAAAAGTATTTAACTATCTTAAAATTATCCACCTACTATTAAGTCTAAAATTTCTTTTGCGAATGTAATAACAATACCACCTGCTAATGTCATAATTCCATTAGCTCTTTGTGATGGATCATGAGATTTTAAACTCATTCCAACTTGTACTACACCAAAACCTAAAATTATCATACCTATTGCTCTAATTAAACCAAATATAAAACTAGACAAGTTATTTACGACAGATAATGGATCATCTGCAGCAAAACATTGAATTTGTTGTGCTATATTTAATGCAACAACATATCCTAATACTATTCCTATTCTTTTTAACCATTTTTTTATAGTTTTATTATTTTTTAAATTTTTCATATTAATTCCACCTTTCTTATTTACATAACATTTGTTTTAGGGTATAAAAAAAGACCAGATATATAGCATTTTGTTATATATCTGGTCTAATAAGATATTTTTTGCAATTAAATATCCTCCCTTAATATATTTTCTACTTCTTCGTCTGACAATAATTCTTTATCAGTATTAATTATTTCTAAATTAGTAATTTCACTAATTTGAATATTATCAAAATCAAACGATATTGTTCCAGTACTATTTTCTGTTCCACCATGATTATATGGTTTTACTGACTTATTTCCTACTGGTGTATTTGAACTATTAAAATGTTCTTTTAAATTAAATTTCAAATCTCTAATTGGTCTTTCTCCTCTAATAAACAATAATGCATAATTATTATCTAACATTCTAACTTCATCTGGAGTCAAAAGTTCTCTTCCTGCAATTTGGTCATTTGTAGAATAACTACCATGAGAACCAAAAGATCTTCCATAAGTATTGGTATCTATTGTTTCTTTTCCAAGTAGTTCGCTAACATATTTATGTGTTGATTGCTCGTTACCGTCCGTAAATATAAAAACTCATCGCAATTTCCTACAATTGATTCCCATTGTTTTTCGAATAATGCCTTTAATTGTGCTAAATTTTGAAGAATTATTGATACTGATACCTCTCTAGACCTCATAACTGATAATATTTTATCAAAATCATCTGGTAAACTGACATTTGCAAATTCGTCCATTACAAAATGAACATGCACTGGTAAACTACCATTATGCTTATAATCTGCCAAATAAAATAATTGTTGAAATAATTGAGTATATAATATGCTTACCAAAAAGTTAAATGATGTATCATTATCTGGAATGATAGCAAATAAAGCTACCTTTTTTTCTCCTAGTGATTCTAAATTAAGTTCATCTACTTGGGTTAATCGAGCAACGCTTTCAAGATTAAATTTCTCTAATCTTGATGCTAATGTAACTTGTATAGATTGCAAAGTTTTTGCAGCACCACAATGATATGCTCTATAATACTTTAATGCAATATGTTCAGGATTTCTAGTTTCTAACCTATTAAATAACATATCTAACGGACTAACATAGTCGTCATCATCTTCTTTTACCTCTCCTGCTCTTAACAATTCCATAACCATTACAAAATTTTGTTCCTCTTCTGGTGCTTCATACATTAAGTAAAAGATTAATGCTAATAATAGCATACTTGCTGCAGTATCCCAAAACGGATCATTTGATGCACTTCCTTTTGGTGTTGTAGATTTAAACAAATTTGTAACAAGTTTTTGCACATCATTATCTGTTTTTAAATATACAAAAGGATTATAGCAATATGATTTCTCCATATTTATTAAATCTAATACCTTAACTTCATATCCGTTTTGTTCAAGCAAGTGTCCTGTATCTCTTACAATTTCTCCTTTCGGATCTAAAATTACATAAGAACAATTACATTGCATGACATTTGGTTTGCAATAACTAAATGTTTTACCTGCCCCAGAACCACCAATTACAAGAACATTTACATTTCTTCTGTGTAATTTTCCTTTTAAACCAATAGAAACATTTTTAGTTAATATTTTATTATAATTATTAGGTTGTTTATATTTTTTATTTATTTTTTTTACATCGCCCCATTTTGCTGATCCATTCTCTTCTCTTCTTCTATAATTTTTTCGAGTTGATTCATAAATCATTATAGTTAATATATAAATTAGTAAAAAAATAAAAACAGTTTTAAAACTATTTTCTACAATTACAATATTAAATGGATTATTTAAGGCTGCACTTCCATTTTTTATTATTTCTACTAATCCACCTGATAGATTAGGTGCTAGAAGAAGAGCTAACCATATTAGTGGTATTATTCCCAAAAAATATAATACTCTAGTAATTTTCTTTTCATCTTCCCTCACCTGTAAATCTTCCTTTTGTATGTTTGTTTAAAGATAAAGCTTTTTTATTTGTTGGGGCTTTTATTAATTTCATTATAAGTTTATCGATTATATCTACATCAATATTTTCATTTGCCTTTATTGTTCTAAATTCATTTAAAGCATTAAGAATAAGTTTATAATCATACTTATCAACTACTATCGTTCTTGTTTCTTCCACTTTTAAATCCTCCTATCTACTTTTATTTTCTTTTTTATCACTAACATGCATATTAGGTACATTATTAATCTTGCTTGTTGCTTTTTCTTTAGATTTTACCTCATCTAATTTTTTTGCCTCGACTTTTAGTTCTGCAAGTTCTTTCTTTACAGATGGTTTCTTAATTCCTTTAGATACCCCTTCTTGCATCTTGGAAGTCCTTGAGAAAGGCTCTGACAGAGGGCTTTTTTCTGTCTTTGCCACATTGAAATTTTCTGGAACTACTTGTTCTTTCTGAATTGGTTTTTCAGCTAATAAATCTTCAAGTTGTTCTTCTTTTGTTTTTTCTTGAACTCCCAATTCTTTCATTTGTGATTTTCTGTTTTCAATGGATTTGCTAATTTCAGTTTCCATTTTTGCGATATCAACAGTAGTTAATTTGAATTTTTCTACTATTCTATTAATTCTACCTGCATCTTCTTCTTTTACCATTATATCTATCATTCCATTCTCATCTTTTGTATTCTTATTCATTAATGCACAATAAGTTATGCCATAATTTTTAGATTCTTTTGAAAAAGTTTTTAAATCTTCTCTTTTTATAGTAAAGATTTTTAATGGTTTTCCTGTTTTTAGCATATTACTTAATTTTTGTTTTCCTTTGGTTTGTTTTTGATCTTTCATTATTGTATAAATCATAGCTGCTACATTTTTTGCACCACTACCAGTTAGTCGTGCAAGCATTTCAAATCCTTCTAGACTTAATCTTACAACTTGTTCAGAAACATCTCCATTAACACTCATATAAAATTACTCCTTTCCTTTTTTCCCTTTTTCTTTTTTCTTTGCTTTTGTATTTTTTTCCATTTCTTCAATTTTATCTAGTTCATTTAAATTGCTTTCTATCTTTGGTATTCTTTTTTCAATATCTTCACATATTTCCACCTTCTTTCTTAACTTAACTAATTTATCATTTAAAGATGAAATATCTTCTGTAATAATATATTTAGCGTTTTCATCTTTAGTTAACTTTCTTCTTGCCCAAAGTCTTTCTCTTTGTTCTAATATCTGATTAATCTTGAATTTAACTTCATCTTTATAAGTAAGTAAATTATCAGTAGTTTTTAAATTGTTATAATATAAAAATTTAGCTTGATTTGATAACTCTTCCATTCTTAAAACATCAGCTCTCATACTTGCAGGTAATTTTTGTTGTGGTACTTTGTTTGGAAATACTTTAAGCAAATAACAATAATGATAATATAAAGCAATAAATCCTTTTGCTTTGGCTTTTTTATGCCTTTTCGCAAAAGGAAAATTTACTTTTCTATAATTATATATGTTTTCTATAAATGGAACTCTAACTGCTTGTTCTTCTATTATTCTTCTTTTAATATTTTCTATTGAATATTTTTCTCCAAATCGTCTTTCTATTCTTATATTTCTTTTGTAAGGTTCTCTTCTTATACTAATTTTATTTGCTCTATATATAATTTCATAATCGAGTTTTTTCATTAAAAATATAAAATCATCATAAGAATATGCTTGTCTAATTGCGAGATCTAAATCTCTTTTTGCATTATTAGTGTAATTATCAGTATATAAAGATTTCTGATAATAATTTCCAAAATTAATTTTACTTTTTTTACATGCTTTTTCTTCTAAAGTATGTAATCCATATTCTTGACATATTTCATCAGACAAATGTCTAAACTTCCCTGTATTAGTTCTATTACTATAATATTTTTTGCCATCAACAAAAGAAACAGAATTTACTACAAAATGGTTATGTAAATGTTCAGTATTTAGATGTGTTGTTACTATTACTTGAAATCTATTCCCCCACATTTCATTAGCAAGTTCTACCCCTACTTTATGAGCAATACTGGGATCTAAATCTGTTTCTTTAAAAGATTGATAACCATGAAAACCTATTATTTTATCTTCTTTATTGTAGAACATTTTTGTATCTTGCATTTCTTCATAAGCAGAATCAGGTTCACAGTTAATACCAGATACAAAATATTCTTTTTCGGTTTTATCTGCATTTCTTGCATAGTTGATAACATCTTTTAAATCATCTACTATCATTTCATATTTATTATTAAATTCTATTGCTTTTGTTTTTTCTTTATTTTTAGCATACCCTAATACATGGTCAATTCTTTTTACTATTTTCCATATACTTGTTGTTGCCATATTTAAATCCTCCTATAAGAATTTTTTCTTAACTTCTCTTGCAAAATTGTGCCACTCTTCGGATTCTTTTTTATAAAATTCTTTATCAATATGATTTGTACTATTTGCTTTATGTGCTATTTGATTTATATTAACACCTATTTTAGATAGTTGTTTCATTACTTCATAAAACTCTATTCCTGGTTTTTCTTTTACTTGCTCTTTCATTAATAACTTTCTAAAATATTCTCCATAACATAAATTAGCTTTTTTACAGTCTGATTCTAATTTTGCAAGTTCTATATCATTTAACATTATATCTTTTCTATTATTTCTTTTTCTCAATTCTCTCCCTCCTACTACTAGATTTTTAAATGGGGATTGGGGCTTGCCCCATTGTATAGAATTTTGAAACACGATTTTTCGTGTGAACAAATTCATTGCTTGCTAGGACAAGAAATCAAAAATAAGCTAATTTTATTGCACTAACAAAGAATTACTTTTATGTGCTTTTTCTGTTTTATAATTGTCAATTTCTTGTCTATTTTTTAATCCCAATTTGTAGCATAAATAATCATTTATGTCTTTTCCATAAGGTGCAGGAATGTCATAAATATTGTACTTATTTAGTGCAATTATTAATGCTTTTGTTGCATTTCTACCTGCATTATCATTATCTAAATGTAATACTATATTCTTTATATTTTTATTATTATCTAAAAAGTTTTGTATCGTTTTTGGTACTTTACTTTGCTCTATATTATTGCTTGGTTGATAAACTCCAGCTAAAGATAAAAGGTTTTGATTTTGATAATCATACCCTTTTAATTTTAATAAAGTTGCATAAGAAAGCAAATCTATACTACTTTCAAAAATGTGCATAGTATCATTCGAAATGTTTGATAATAATCTAAAAGAATAGTCTTTCGAACTGCCTTTTGCATCTCTCATTATTCTTTTTTCGTTAGTACTTCTTATACCTATATATTTTATATTTTTAAAATTATCATATCCTAAAAACACGACATTGTTCGTTTTCTTTTCTTGGTAAATAAGTTTTTTATTTATGCAATAATCTATTATTTCCTCATCAATTCCTCTATTTTTTAAATACTCTATTACTTGTTTATTAGTATGAGATTTTATAGGGATTATCAATTTTTTAGGAATATTATTAAGCTCATTTTCATTGTCAATATAGGTAATTATTTCGTTATATAACACACTATTAATTGCATCTTGAAACGACATTTTTTCTACCTTTATAAGGTAATCAACGGCACTTTTTCCTGCGTCATTTGTTGAAAATCTATGCCATAATCCATTACTGATAATTACACTGTCATGACTTTTTAAAGAATATGTTCCGTTTCCTTTTTTTATAAGTTCTTGTGGTTTATTAGTTAGAAAATATGAAAGTAAATCTATCTTTTTTGCTTTTTCAACTATCTCTTTTGGTATAAATTTCGCCATTTATACCACCACGCTTTCTTTTATAATTGTTTCAGGAAGATGTTTAATTTTATAGTTATATTCATCTATTAAATTATAATTTTTCAATGTTTCTTCTAGGAATTTCAATCCTTTTTCATAAATTTCTAAATTTAAAACAAATACAAATATATTAGGTAAACCATACATATCTATCCATACTCTTAAACTTTCAGTAGCACTTAAACTTTCGTTTTTTTCAATAAAATCGCATATATCCATTTTATTAAATTCATCATTATGAGTTAATAAATTAAATGCTATTTCTATTTTATTAATAATTAAAGTATATGAGTAATTAATATTTTCATAATCATTAATAATCTGTTCGATACAATTTTTTTCTTTTAATATTTTTCTTATATTTTTAAAATTAACTCTATCTAACTTCCAAAATAGTTTCGTTTCTTTATTCATATTTCCTCCTTTCAAACAAAAAAGAAGTTGAACTAATCAACCTCTTATATCTACATATTATTTAAAAATTTATTATTTCTTTCATACCCAATTTAAAGCATAAGTTTTGTTCCATACTACCAATTGATAAATCAATTTCTCTTAATTCTACTAGTGCTTTAATTTCGTCATTTGTTAAAGCAATAGGTTCTAAATCTTCAAAAACAGCTATTGTATTAGGATATTTTTTACTTATTTCTCTATACCTTTTCATAAGTTTTTTGTATTCAGGTGTATTTAAAGTATATTTTCTTTTCTGTGTTTCTATGTATTCAGATAAGCAATTTAAAGGATAATTAATAAAAGTATCGTTATCCTTATTTTCCTTTTCTAATTTAGATTTAAAGAACTCTTTTTTTATTTCTTCTCTTTCTATCATTCCTAATTTAAAATATGTTTTACACCAAAAATCAATCGAATCAACATATTTTAATTGATAATTTTCAAACATCTCTATTGCGTTAGCTGCATTTGTACTATCAGGGATTATCTCTTTTAAATATTCATTAAAAGATTCAGCTTTTTCTAATATTTCCAATTCTATCTCTTTTATTTCTTTGTTTTTTTCGTAAACAGCTTGTTCGAAATCATCCTTTCTAAATTCATACATTTGATCCAATACTGGTTCTTCAAATAAATTTTTCATAATAATTACCTCCTACAAGCATTTTAATATACAATATAAAGAAATAGAAATGTACAAATTTTTATTTTATACATTTGACAAAAATAGAGTAATATATGACATATTACTCTATTTACACATAATTATTCTGTTGTATTTTTACTATTTTCTTCTTTCTCTAATACATATTTAAAATTATTAAAACCATCAATAATTTGATCTTGAATTTTAAATTGGAACTTTATTGGGGCTAATATTATTTTTATTATTTTCTTAAATATTTTTAACATACAAACACCTACCATGAATAATTATAACATATAATTTTAATTTTTACTATACATTATTCATTTTAATTTTTCATCTATGAGTTTTAATAATTGGTCAGCTTCTTCCCTTGTTATTTGCACTCCATTTGTGAATCCGTCTTTTATTAAGTTCGTATATTAATAATTGATTTAAATAATTTTTTAATCTAAATAGTAATTTTTTCATATATAGTTACTCTCCTTTATTATTAGTAACATATATTACAATAAGCAACAATAAAAATATATTGACAAAAATCGACAAAGTATAATCTACTATTTATTTATTAATAATTTAAAAGCAAATCTTATAATTAGCAAACCTACACATAGATTTAATATTTTTGATAATATATTAGGAATAAAATTTGATAATATTATTCCTAATATAGCTACTATTGTTAAGAATATTAAAGTTGCAGATATTAAACCAACTGAAAAAATAGTTAATTCTTTTTTCTTAAATTTTTCTTCAATAATATTTTTCGTTAACACACTTCCCCAAAATATAATAGTTATCGGATTGGATAATGTTAGAATTACTCCTTGTATGAATGTACTTGAATAATCTAGATTTAAATTTAAACCTGGCATAATGTTTATTCTAAATACATTTAAAACAATATTTAAACCAAATAATATTAAAATAATTGAACTTATTATTTTTATTATATTCTCAACTTTTTTATTTACTAATAACTTACTAGCACCAAAATTTGCTAGCAATATGTAAAACGCATCAACTAAAGCTATTGCAAATACCAATGACAATGCTATAAAAAAACCCGAATTTTGTGCAGTATTAAAAACTAATAAACACATTGGTCCAATTGCAAATTGCAATAATAATCCCAGTTTTAATCCTTTAAAATAATTTTTCATTGTTATAATCTCCTTTCTAATTATTTTTCTACTAAAATGCCATTATTTAAAGATATGTTTTTGTGTAATTATTAATATCTTTCAGGAGATTTCTTTTCATTATTTTTTTCTTCTTTTTCTTCTTTTTCATCTCCAAGTAATTCGTGTGAATTTTCATTAATTTTTAATTCTGCATTTAATAATTCTAATTTTTTTACCTTTTCTTGAAATTCTTGTTCTTTTGGAAATTCTTTTTCCAACTCAACTTTAGCATTTTCCAATTGCATATATGTATTATCTAATGAATTCCTTTCATCAGGAATATCCTTTGATATGTTTTCTAAACAATTATTAATTCTAGTTATATTACCATTGATGTCTGTTCCTAAATCAATAGAATAACTAAATTTATTTTTAAGTTTTAATCTTACATTCTTACTAAACGAATCAAAACTTAATTCCATTTTAAAACCTCTGTATTCTCCAATTTCTTTTACCTCCATACCTTTTATGGTCTGAATACATTCTAAAAGTTTTTTACCTGCCTCTTGTTTGTCTGCATATTCAATATTCTGTATTTTCATTGGAGAAAAACCATCCATATTTAGCTTTGTAAAATGTTCCAATTTAACAATATCTTCTTCCATTGCTGCAATTTTATTATTTAATCTATTAATTTCTTCTGGATAATATTTTAAAATTTTATCTTGCAGTGAATATTTTTGATTCATAAAATCTTGCCTTAATAATCTTAATTTAGCTACTTCCGTATCTAATGTGGTTTTTTCTAATATTTTTGGATTTCCAGTTGCTAATGCTTTTATTTCTCCATAGGTTAATGCCTTATCATCAATATCTTCCATTGTTCTTGATGGTGTTTTTGATGTCATGATTTGTGAAATAAATTTTTGCTTTTGTTCTACGAGTTGATACATATAACTATCAAAAGTTTTTTCAGTAACATAAGAATATACATATACCTTTTTATTTTTGTTACCTTGTCGTATCATTCTTCCATTTCTTTGTGTTAGATCTGATGGTTTCCATGCACAATCTAAATGATGTAATGCTATTAGCCTGTCTTGTACATTTGTTCCTGCACCCATTTTTTGAGTAGAACCCATTAAAACTCTGACATTACCTTGTCTTACTTTGCTAAACAATTCTTTTTTCTTTACTTCTGTATCTGCCTCATGTATAAAAGCAATTTCTTCTTCTGGTATTCCTTTTTGAATTAATTTCTTTTTCAATTCATTATATACATCTGTAAATTCTTCCTTTTGAAATCCATTCATATCTTTAGGAGTAGATAAATCGCAAAACACAAGCTGTGTAGCTTTTATGTTCATATTTTCATTCCATATTTTATAAATATTTTCACAACAAGAATTTACTTTACTATTTTCAGCATCTGGAAGTAATGGATTAATTAATCTTTGGTCTAATGCTAATTTTCTTCCCTCATTTGTTATTTTAAGCATATTATCAATAGAGGCATCAACAGAACCTTGTCTAATTTTTTCAGCTCTTTCCCCTAATTCTTTTACCATTTCACATTGGATTTCACTAGGATTTACAACAACAGTTACATTTTCAAATTCTGGAGTCGGTAATTTCAATGTTTCAGATGTTTGAATATCTGCAACTTCTTTAAATACAGCCATAAGTTCAGGTAAATTATGAAATTTAGCAAATCTAGTTTTTGCTCTATATCCAGTTCCTTCTGGTGCAAGTTCAATAGCAGTAATTGTTTCTCCAAAAGTTGATGCCCAATTATCAAAATGCTCTAAACTATTTTCTTTAAGTTCATCATATTGCAAATATCTTTGCATTGTATATAATTCTGCCATAGAATTACTTACTGGTGTTCCTGTTGCAAATACTGTACCTTTTCCATTTGTAATTTCATCTAAATATCTACATTTCATATATAAATCAGTAGATTTTTGTGCTTCTGTCTGTGCTATTCCACCTACATTTCTCATTTTAGTATATAAGAATAAATTTTTATAGTTATGAGCCTCATCAACAAATAATTTATCAACACCTAGTTCTTCAAAAGTTACAACATCATCTTTTTTCTCCTGGTTATTAAGTTTAGCAAGTCTAGCCTCTAAACTTTTTCGTGTTTTTTCCATTTGCTTTATTGTATAGTTCTCACCTCTGTTTGCTTTTTCTTGACCTATTCCTATTGTAATATCATTTATTTGACTTTCTAAAAGTGCTATTTGTCTTTTTACTGACATTGGAATTCTTTCAAATTGTGAATGCCCTATAATTACAGCATCAAAATCTCCAGTTGCAATTCTACTACAAAATTTCTTCCTATTTTTAGTTTCAAAATCTTTTTTAGTTGCAACTAGAATGTTTGCTGATGGATATAGTTGCAAAAATTCGCTTGCAAATTGTTCTATAATATGGTTTGGTACTACAAATAATGATTTATTACATAATCCTAGTCTTTTACTTTCCATTGCAGCTGCGACCATTTCAAAGGTTTTTCCAGCACCTACCTCATGTGCTAACAAAACATTATTACCATATAGAATATGAGCAACTGCATTCAGTTGATGTTGTCTTAATTTTATTTCTGGATTCATTCCTACAAATTCAATATGAGAACCATTATATTCTCGAGGTCTTATTGAATTAAATTTTTCATTATAAATTTTTACTAATTTATTTCTTCTCTCTGGATCTTCCCATACCCAATTTAGAAAAGCCTCTTTTATAGCATCTTGTTTGCTTGATGCTATTGCAGTTTCTTTTCTATTAAGAACTCTTTGTTTTCTACCTTCTTCATCAATTATAGTATCAAATATTTTTACATCTTTAAGATTTAATGTTTGTTCTATTATTTTATATGCATTTATTCTTGTTGTACCATAAGTAGAATAAGATTTAACATTATCTCTATCAGAACTTTTTCCATCTATATGCCATTCTGCAGTTATAGGAGAATATCTAACTTTTATATCCCATCTTCGATAAAAAGGTGTATTTAAAATATCAAATATGAAATCCTTTATAATTTCAGGTGGTATCCATGTTGCGCCTAACTTTATTCCAATTTCACTTGCACCCAAGTCTTTTGGCATTACTTCCTTTAGTTTTTCAACATTAATATTGAATTTTGGATCTTCTTTAGCAAATTCTTCTGCCATTTTGAGTTTTTCTCTAATATTTCCAGATAAATATTCATCTGCAGTAACCCAAATATTAGGATCACCATATTCTGGAACATTATAAATTACTCCCTCCAAATTTTTAATCATAATATCTGTGTCGATATTGCATAATTTATGCATATATTCTAAATCTACTTTTGCTTTATCTTTTAATGAAATTATTAATGCCTCATCTGCAGTATCAACTCTAGTTATTTCTTTTTTTGCTCTAATAGTTCTTTTATTGAACATATCAGCTTTTCCTATAAAATTACCTTCTCCGTCCAACTTTTCAAGAGAACATAAAAGGAAATAACTACTATCATTAGAAAAAGCATTTTCATTTGCCCTTGAGTTAATAATTCCGTATTCTTTTGTAAATCTATCATATAAAGAATTTAATCTTGCTTGTGCAATATGAATTTCTTCATCTGAATAATCTTGCATTTGATAATCAATTAATTCTCTAGTTTGTTCTCTTAAAGAAATCAATCCTCTTATTCTATTTTGATTAGTTAATGGCAAATCATCTTGCAGAATCATTTTTGAATTTTCTCTGAAATAAATCTTATTATCAACTAATGTATAAGAAAAATTTTTAACATTAGGTAATGCAGGAATTGAGGTATCTACTTGCTCTATTTCATTTTCAATATATGTTTCTTGCAGTTCTCCATGAATGTTAGTAATAGCATAATTTAATTGTTCTTCTAAACTTTGAGTATTATCTGGCTTGCATGTTGAATCATAACCATAAGCAGTTGATATGATTTCCATTTTTCCTAAAATCATTTCTGGATTATCTATAAAATATTTATTAATTGAAATATCATTTTCATCTTTATCTAGATATACCCAATCTGGCATTATATCGGTCAGATTTTCTCTTTTTTGTAAGAATATAATATCAGATGTTACCTTTGTTCCTGCATTCCTCAAAAATGTATTTTCTGGTAATCTTATTGCACCTAGCAAGTCTGCTCGTTGCGCTATATATTTTCTTACTTCTGGACTAGCTTTATCTAAAGTACCTTTTGATGTGATAAATGCTATTATTCCACCTGGTTTTACTTTATCAAGTGTTTTACCAAAGAAATAATCATGTATTAAAAAGTTGTTTTTATCATATCTTTTGTCTAATACTTTAAAATCTCCAAAAGGAACATTACCAATCGCAACATCAAAAAATGAATCTGGTAAATCAGCATTTTCAAATCCTGTAATTTTTATATCTGCTTTTTGATATAATTGTTGTGCAATTCTACCACTAATTGAATCAAGTTCTACTCCATATAACTTTGAATTTTGTAATTCTGGAGGCAACATACCAAGAAAATTACCAGTTCCACAACTAGGTTCAAGAATATTGGCTTGTTCAAGTCCCATATTCTGCAAAGTTTTATATATTGCCTTAATAACTATTGGTGGAGTGTAAAATGCTGTCAATGTAGATGCTCTTGCTGATTTATATTCTTCTTCTGTAAGTATTTCTTTAAGTTCTTTATATTCTTGTATCCAATTTTCTTTTTTTTCATCAAATACATCTGGTAAGCCACCCCAACCGACATATTTTGCAAGTATTTCTTGTTCTTCTCTAGTAGCAAGTCTTTTTTCGCTTTCTAATTTTTTAAGTAATTTAATTGACTCAATATTACTTTTTACTTTTTCTTTAGGCGTTCCTTCTCCTAAAAGTTCATCTTTAATTGAATAATTTATTTTTTCATTTATATTTTTATTTTCTTTAGTCTGTTCTAAATCTTGCTTTTTTGAAAATACATTTTTATTAAAATTGAGTTCATTATTTAAGTATAAAGAAACTACTTTTAAATAACTCTCATCCCTAGTGATAGGATAATGAACTGTTTCTAACATTGTTTGGTCTAACAAAATTATTTTGTCTAATTCTTTATTAATAGCTTCTACTCTGTACTTTCTATCACTTTCTAAATAAATTATTTGACCTATTTTAAACTTAACATTTTCAATGCTCGTTTTTTCTTCGTTATTATCTATTAGTTCATTAACAATTTCTTTATTCTCCAAATTATCAATAAACTCTTGTGGTACTTCTTCAAGATTATCTTTTAATTCTAAAATATCAGTAAATTCTGCTAACCTTACTTTTATATCGTCAATTGTTTGTGGAGTATCATCAATATCAGAATATTCTAATAATCCTCCATCTACTTCTTTTCCGTTAGAATCATAGATTTCATAATAATAGCCTTCTTCGTTTGTATGAACATGAAAATAATTATTATCTTTTAATTTATAGTTTTTTTCAAATTCTATTCGTTCAACAGAAACTTCATTATTTTGTTTTTTTAGACCTCTATCTAGCATCCATTTTTCATTTTCATAATCGTTTTTTAACCATTCCTCATATTGTTGTCTTTCTTCATTATCAAAAAATTTATCTAGTTTAATTAATTCCTTTAATCTTTGTTCGACTTTATTCCAAGTTAATAAAATTTCTGGTCTATTTTCTCTAAAACCTTTATAGAGCTTAAGTCCTTTACTATCATGCTCTTGTCCAAAATCAGCACCTGAATATGCAGCACTTGAACCTCCAATTCCATATTCATTTTTTAAAAATATAACATTTTCACTAGAAGATAAACTTCTCTTAAATTGTTCATAAATTCTAAATTTACCATGAGAAAAGTTGCTACCACTTATTAATGCTTTATCTATCATTTCTTGAGTAAAAGAAAAAGCAGAAGTATTTTCAACTTCTACTTGTTTTTCTATTGTGGTCATTTGTTCTTCAATGGTTGGTAGTTTTTTTATTGGAGGAATATAAGTATCATTAAATAAATTTAATTGTAGATTAGTTCTGTTATCACTATCTCTTCTGCCTGGTTCTTGAATGAATTCATTTCTTGAACCCATGTCATCTGATCTTTGGCTTTCAATTCTTCGTTCACTTGGTTTTTCATTGCTAAATTGGTTATTATTTGTTTTATTCTGTTCTTGGCTAGCTCCTCTATTTCTCCTAAATGTTCTTCCATTTTGCCATCTAGCATTAATTCCTCGTATAGTCCTTTTTTGTGTTCCTTCAAGAAGTTCTCTCTCATTCTTGAGAATCTCCCCTGTTTCATTTTCTTTGTTGTTGGTAATACTACCTCTGGTATCTGATAATCTCCCATTTGTTTGTATGCTAGTTCTTTCATTTTCATTTCTCCTTTCAAATTCATTTTCTTTAATATTATGATAATTATTTTTTTCATCTTTTACAAATGTATAAATTTTTTTATTTTCAGATTTTTCAAAATTTCTAACACTTGAATAGATTTCTCTTAATTCAAGTTCTGAAATATCACTTGTTGCAGCACCTAATCGAGCAGCAACACTTCTTGTATTATATAAAGTTATTGAATCGAAATCACTTACATTAAAATGTTGCATAGGATCTATACCACATCTTTTCATAGTTATATATGATATTGAATTTACTAATAAACCTTTAAAATAAGATTCTAAATCAATATCACTTAAACTCTCTAAAGAACTATTTTGTATAACATCTTTCAAATCAACTAAATAATCTTGAAAATTATCTTCAACCAGATTTACAGAACTTGAAAATATAGCTTGTGCAAGATTATCTTTTATCTCTAAATTACCAAAACTATTTTCTAATGTTTCTATTAGACCATTTTCATAAGTTGGTTTAACACTCCATAATTTTAAATCTTGATTTATACCACTATGTGTATCAGAAATATCAAATACATGTCTTAAAATATTCCTACCATTATCAATTGAAATCAATGCAATACCTTTAGCACCTTTATTTACCCACCTTTTTAGTTTTTTGTTCCAGGTTTCTATATCAGCACAAGCAGTTGCATTTGGTTTTTGAGCATATATTAGCACTTGTTCATTAAAAGAATATTTGTAATTATTGCTAGCAGTATTTAAGAAATTAATCCAACTATTGCTATCTTTTGTAATATCTATTAATGTTTCTTTAGCCATTTCATTTATTAATTGATATTTGTTTGGCACTATTTTTCCTCCTCTCCTTTATCAGTATTTGTATAATTAAAATATTCAAGTGAATTATGACTTTTTATGCATTCTTTTAAATAAATTAAATTTAATACATCAGGATCGTTTGTAATAAGTTTTAAATCTTCTAATTTAAAATTTAATATATCCTTTTCGCTTGATTTACCTATTTTAATTAATTTATTATATGTTACTATTCTAGGATTTTCTTTTTTTCTTGCCATTTTCCACCTCCATATAAGAAAGAGAGATTAACTAAAAAGCTAACCTCTCACATATAAAATTATTTATTTTTCTCTTTTTTATCTTTCTTGTGTTTTATTATAATAAAAACTATTCCAGATAAAGAAATAAGTATTGTAACCAGATATAAAAACATAGAAAAATCATCTCCAGTTTTTGGAGTATCTACCTTTTGATTTTCAAATTCAAATTTATAAATCAAATTATCTTCTTTTATTTCTTTTTTATTAATAAATACACCTTTATCATTTATTTCAACTTTTATAATTTTATCAGATTTCACATATCCGTTTGGTGCAGTAATTTCCTTTATATAATAAGTTCCAAAACATATATCTTTAAAAGTAATTACTCCTTCTTTTGGATTTGAATCCATTTGTTGAATAATTTGAGTACATTCTTTATCTGCATATAATCCAAATGTAAATTTATCTTTTATTATCTCTTTTGTTTCTTTATCTATTTTAGTTAATTGAATCGTTCTTAATACAAGATTATTTTTCATTGTAACTTTTATTCCGTCATTCATTATAAAAGAAATTTCCTCTGCAATTTCATAACCATAAGGTGCAGTAATTTCTTTCATAATATATTCTTTTCCTTCAATCAAATAATTTACTTTATGAGTTTCTTCAGTAGATACCCATTCTTCTACTACCTCTTTTGTTTCTTGATCAATTATTTGTATTGTTGCACCTGGTAATTCTTTTACCCCTGTTTCATCAACCTTTGAAAATTCTATTTCAGTTGGTTTATTTTCACATGTAATAGTAAAATTATCCCCATTTTGCTTTATTTCTATCTTATAAATTGTATCATTTAAGGTATAACCATTTACTTGATTTTTTTCTTGTAAGTAGTAAGTTCCTAATTCTAAATTAGTAAATATTGCTATTCCATCAGCATTTGTTTTTTCAGTAGTTATAATATTTTTCATATCCTTATCACTTGAAATATTAAATTCAATATTTTCTAATTTTTTATTTTCATCTAGTATATCAACTTTTTTAACTTGTATCGTTCCTCTTGCTAGTTCATTATTTATAGTTCCATCTTCTGCAATTTGTATTGTATATTCTGTTATATCTTTTCCATTGTATTCAAGTTCAAAATCATATTCAGTGTCATTTAATACATATTGAGAATTTGTTGCTAATTCTTTTAGGAAATAAACTCCATTTGGTAGATCTGGTACATTTTCTAATTGTCCTTTTTTAGTAATTCCTGTTATACTTATCAAAGTTCCACTTTCTATTGCTACATTTCCCTTATAATCAACAATATCTTCTCTTGCATATATTCCAAAAACTATATCTTTATATGCTTTATCATTTTTAAATATTTCTTGTTCTTCTAATAATTTAGTCATATCTATATTGAATTTTGCTCTATCATTTAAAAGAGTAGATTTAATGATTTGAAGTTCATTTACTTTTGTATCTTCAATTGTGAAATAATGTTTATTTGTATTTGCAATATAACCATGTGGTACTTGTGTTTCGACATAGTAATAACTTCCAACAGGTAACTTATCACTTGAAACATTTTCTTCCCATTTGCTTTCTACTGTTTGTACTATTTCATCTTTTTTGTAATAAGTTTTATTACCTATCACAATATCTTCATTTGCATATATAGTAATTTCTGCACCTGCTATGTTTGATTTGTTCCAAATAGGTAATATTAATTCCCCATATTTGCTTTCTTCTTTCTTTGTTTCATTAAAAATTTCTCCATACTTATTAAATTCTAATTTTCCATATACAAGTTCATCTTTCATTGTTACACTTTGAATTTCTCCTGTGTCTTTAATTGTAAATTCAGTATCTTGTGAAACGGCAAAACCATAAGGACTAATTGTTTCTTTTAAGATATATGATTTTCCAACTTCTAATCCTTTTATTAAGTGTGGTTCTTTTGTAGAAACCCAACTATCAACTATTGCTGCATTGTTCTCTTTCTCAAATACAGTTAGATATGCACCCTCAATTTCAGATGAGTCTGTTATATCTTGTTTTGATATTTCTACTTTTGTTATTTTATTTTTTAGTTTATATTCTAACTTTATAACCTCTGTATCTTGACCTTTATAATTTGCATCTATCAATATTAATTCATCACTTGTTGCATAACCTTTTGGTGCTTTTGTTTCCATTATTACAAAATTTGCAAATGGCAAGTCTGATTTAAATATAACATTTCCATTTATATCACTTGTTGAAACTTCTATTTTTTCTCCAGATTTAACAATTACTTGCCCATTATAATTTTTAATATCTTTTTCAGCATATAAAGTAAATTCAGCACCAAAAATACTTATTTCATTATCATAATCTTGTTTATTTACCTTTATTTCTATTTTTTGTCTGTCATTAATAAATGATGCATTATCATAGACTATTGCTGTATTTTGATCTTTATAAGTTAATGAAACATTTTGAACTTTATCACTTAATACAAAACCTTCTGGTGCTTTTAATTCTCTTACAGAATATTCTCCAAGTGGAAGAGCTTTTGATGTTGCTTTTCCTTCTGAGTTTGTTGTTATTGTATCAACAATTGTTCCTTTTTTATATATTATTTTTCCATCATTTGAAGGATCTTTTATATCTTCTCTTGCATATATTTCATATTTAGCATTTGCAAGTCCTTTTTCTTCATATATAAATTTGTTATCTTTATAATCTACTAGAACTTCGCCTTTCTTTTCTATATTTACTTTACCTTTTACTGCTGTATCTTTTTGTTTTACAGTTATTACAGGTGTACTACCATCTGGCAATGTTTCATAAGCTATATCGGAAGTTACTTCAAATTGTATAGGTGTATTTGAAATTAAATAACCATTTGGGCTTTTTATTTCTTCTAATTGATATTTTCCTGCAGGTAATTGTTCTCCTGTCATTACAGTTCCAGTTTCATCTGTTTCCCAAGAATTTATATATGCAGGTAATGGATTCCAACTCCAATATCCAAAATATTCTCCTGTTTCAATATTCTTTATTTTAAATTTCGCACCACTTACTTTTATAGTTTTTTGTGTTTCTATATCTTGTTTTACTATTGCAACTACTGATTTAAAAGAAGTATCATTAAAAACTCTCCAAGTTTGTGGTTCATCACTATCTTCTGTAACCACTACTGTAAAATCTGGAACTTTATATTTATTGTCTGGTACTTTTGTTTCCCTTACTATATATGTTCCATAAGGTAGTCTTTCACTTACTGCATAACCTTTTGAATCAGTAACTAATATAGCACTTTCTTCTCCTTTACAGTTCTTTGCAATAGGTGCTTTTTCCCAACTACCATAAGAATCAATATCTTTTTGAGATTTTATAGTAAATTCTACACCCTCTAGCAGTTCTGCCTCTCCATTATTATCACTTGAAACTTTTATAATTCTAAATGCTTGTGATTTTACTCTTTCTTTAACTGTTATACTTTTTGAAACTACACTTACATTTTGAGATTCATAAGTCAAATCAAAATTATATGTATTTATATCTAATGTATAACCATCGCTTGCTTTTAATTCTTTTAAATAATATTCGCCTAAATATAAATTGCTCATAGTTGCTTTGGCATTATCATCTGTTACTAACTCTCCAATTTTAGCATTAGTATTATATTTTACACTATTATCAGCAGGATCATATATTGTATTTCTTGCATATACTCCATAAATTGCACCTTTCAAAGTTGCCTCGCCCTGTGCTTTCTTTCCTGTTTCTGTATCTTCTTTTGAAATTGTTACTGTTCCTTTTACTCTTGTATTTAAAATACTTATTTCATAAGTTTTACCATTTTCAACAACTCCAATATTTTCACTCACTTCAACTTTAACAGTATATTTATTTGGTGCTTTATTTTCTTTTACATAGTATGTTCCATAATCTAATAAAGCAGAAGTTGCTACTCCATTTGCATTTGTTGTTATACTTGTTATCTTTTGATTATTAGAATTATATATATCAAATATCACTCCTTCTTGTTTTACAACTTTACCACTTTCTGCATCTTTTTTTGATACTTTAATATATCCTTGTTTCCAATTATTTGTTGCCTCATAACTTGTTGTTTCATTTACTTTTATTTCTTTACTTTTAATTGTACTATCTAATATTAGATGCTCAGGTACTGATGTTTCTTGAATATATATAGTTCCTTTTCTTAAATTATCAACTATAACTTTTCCATTATTTCCTGTTTTATATGTTCCAATTGGATTAGACATATCAGAATTATAACTTAATTTAAAAGATGTATTAGGTACAAAATTCCCCTTATTATCTTTTTTTGATAATTCTAATTTACCAAATGCATTAATTTTTAAACTTAATGCCATTGTTACTGGATCATTATAATTTAAAGAATAAATTTGATCTTGAACTCCTGTTGGAAAATCAATAAATAAAGTTGTGTCATAGTCTTGAGTTCCTTCTTTAACACATCCCCATGATTTCATCATAGCATCAGATACTTTATATGTTTCTGTTGTGCAATCGGCATTAACTGTTATAGTCATAGTGTTCTCGCCTTTATTATGTTGAAATCTAATTCCATCAATTGTTTTATCCAAACTTGTATAATTAGCCAATACACCATTAGAGTCATTTAGTACTATTGATGAACCTGCATCTATTGTTATACTACTATCACTAAAACTTGGTTTTCTCTGCATATTATTAATTTTATTTGTGATTTCATTCTTAAAAGCAACATACTCACTTTGTGTTGTTGCATTAACAAATGTTGCATTAGTTTGTCCTAAATACTCCCAAATATATTCTTGAGTAAATACATATTGTTTTTTTCTTTCAGCAGATATTCCACCATCAATAACATAATCGCCATATTTTTCATACCAACCAAAATAAGCAATTTTACATGCATATTTTAATTTAGGATCTGTTGGTGTGTAATATGTTCCAGTATGTACATCCCCAGTTGCTATATCAATTCCATGTTCTGAACAAAATACAGTTTTCCATTCGCCTATACTTCTATCGTATATTCTCCTTATAATAATTCCATACGATGTATGTGCATTATCTGTTGTAAAATAATATGATGCAAATTGTCCTGCTACAAATTTTGAAGTTCCAGATGCAGCTAAAACTGGTTGAACAACTGAAAACATTGTTATTATAAGCAGAATAATTGATACTATCTTTTTATACTTTTTAATATTTGTACTCTTTAACACTTTTCTTTCCTCCTTTTATGTAACCTTAAAAAAGGGCGAAAAAAAAGCACAAGCTAAAAACAACTTGTGCTATATGCTCTCTTTTAAGAAAACATTAATAATATAAACTTATAGTCCATTTATTACAGTATGGACAACTGAAAATTTCATATCCGTCTGGACAACTTTTATAATATGTTTCATCATCAATTTCATTATTAATCCATTTATCACTCCACTCATTAATGATTCTATCATATTCTGATATTGCCTCATTTTTTGTATTATAATACTTTGAATTTGAATGATTACATGTTATTTGTTGTTCCTTTTTTTCTTCTGTATTCTTTTCTTCAACAATTAGAGTGCTTTCTAACTCCTTTTGTGTAGTGCTTTCTTTGGGTAATTCTTTTTCCTTAACATTCTCTTTTATAGATTCTTTTTTATCTAACTCTGTTTTTTTAGTTTCTATGTTTTCAACATTTGGGCTTTCTTTTTTTACAACTGCTTGTTGCTTTTTTGTATTGTCATTTACCTTTTCTTGAATCGGCTTTATATTAAAATCTTCTTCTTGCTTTATATTATCTGTTGATATTGCCTTTTCTTCTTGTATTGCTGTATTCAGTATTTCTTCTTCCTCTATGCAATTAATGCAAGAATCCTCGACAGTATTATAAACCACATTTTCATAATTAGCTACATTTTCTTTATTTTTTACTAACATCCATACATAAATTATAACTAAAACTAGAGCTGAAACAATTGAATATTTTATTATTCTTTTTTTCATAACTTACATCATCTCCTTTTATTTTAATTATAATATTATTATATAATATAACAAATGTATAATAAATAATATATATCTTTTAGTTTGTATTATAGTATGTATTAAAAGGGATTGTAAGGGAAAAATCGTAAAAGGTTCACACATAAAAATCTTGTGTGAACACATTTATTATCTTGAGTTTCTTTCTTGTCTTAATTTTTCTCGCTTATTGTGTTCTTCCACACACTGAATTATAAATTCTTCTACTTTACCAGACTCTTTTATTTTAGTTGGTATGTATTTTTCAATTCTTTCATTGTGAATTTTAATAAATTCTTTTTGATTTGGTTTTTCTTTATCTAATAAGTTTTCTATTTTTTCTTCTGTTATTGTTCCTTCTTGTTGCATTTTCTTTAGAGTTATAGCTTGACTTAAACTTGGCGAAACTTCATCATATTCTAATTTATTTAGTACAATATATTGAAAATCTTCATCTAAATATGATAGTTCAACAGCTGGTCTAAAAGCAATTCGCTTATTATCAACTTCTTCCAATAATTCTGGAATCAAATAAGTTAATCTAACATATCTTTGTATAGTTCTAGCACTTTCTCCCATTTCTTGTCCCATTATTTCTGCACTTTCTAACTTTCCGTCCATTGGTCGGGAAGTTTCGTTTTCATCAAATTCGATTTTTTTACCTTGATGTTTCATGGCTTCTAATTTTAATTTATAAGCAAATGCTTTTTCACTTGGTAAAACTTCTTCTCTTTGAATGTTGCTATCTACCATAAGAATAGTTGCTTCATCATCTGTTAGATTTCTTACAATACATTTTATTTTTTCTACTCCTGCAAGTTGGCATGCTTTCTTTCTTCTATGTCCAGAAATCATTTCATAAGTTCCATCTTCTTTTGGTCTAACTATTGTTGGCATTATTACTCCATAAGTTTTAACACTTTTAACCATGTCTTGCATTTTATCATCATTTCTAACTTTAAATGGATGATTAGGAAAATCTGATATTTTATTTATATCAATAAATTCTACTTTTTCAGCATTTTCATAATCTCTTTGTTCTTGAGTAGTGAATAAATCATCTAACTTTGGAAGTATCATTTTTGATTCTTGTTCTTTCATTTTCTAATACCTCCTTTGCTAGATTTTTATATGCATCAGCAACAGGACTTTTATTATCAAATTCAAATATACTTTTTCCAGTAGAAGTTGATTTTGCAGTATTAATTGCCTTTGGTATTTCTGTATTATATATCTTTACATACTGTCCATAATTTTCATCTAATGTATTTCTAACATCTTTTGATAGATTTGTTCTTTTATCTACCAATGTAAGTAATACACCACCAATTTTCAAATTTGGATTTATCTGTTTTTGAACTCTATTTACTGTTTTAAAAAGATGTCCCATACCTTTTGCTGCTAAATATTCTCCTTGTACTGGTATTATAATTTTATCACTACATGCTAATGCATTAATTGTTATCATACCTAAACTTGGCATACAATCAATCAATATGTAATCATATTTATCTTTTATTGCTCTTATTGAATTTTTAAGAGTAAACTCTCTACTCATCGCATTTACTAAAGAAAACTCTATTGCTGATAAATCTAAATTAGCAGGAATTAAATCTATATTTTCTTTATGATGTAATATTGTTTCTTCTGCTTTTATTTCATTATCGTTAATAGAATCTAACATTAATGTTCCAATTGTATTTTGCATTTCATCTTGATTATAATATCCCATGCATGTTGTTAAATCTCCTTGTGGATCTGCATCAATGAGTAATACTTTTTTACCTTGTTTAGCAAGAGCAACACCTAAAGAAAAAGTGGTAGTTGTTTTACCAACTCCACCTTTTTGATTTGCAATTGCTATTATCTTACTCATTTTCTTTCGCCTCTCTTTTCTTTCGCCATTCTTCTCTGTATTCAACGAATTCTTTATACAAATCTCTTTCTTCAATGTCATCAATATATTCTTCTGCATTATCAACAAATTCATTTATACAACCACTTATAATTGAGCAAATTGTTTTATAATTTGTTTCATATTGTTCTGCTAATTCTGGGACTAATATATCTAATATTTCATCTTCAATATCTATCATATAATATAGCCCTTCATATAATTCTGGAATATCTTGTTTAAATGCATATTTTATTTCATCACACAACATCATTTCAAAAAGTAAATTTCTTAATGCTTCTTCAGATATTTGTGCTGAATGTAATGCGATTTTCAATCTATTTTGAGCATGTTTCAAATCTTTATATTCTTCTTCTGTTAAATTTTCTTTTTGCATTAGGAAACTTATTTTTGATGTTTCAGGATCCATTGCACATTCAAATTTTATGCAATCATTCGTTGTATTAACAAGCATTGATTTTACAGATTGATGTAATGTTCTTGTATCTAACTCTCTAAACCTATATGAATCTAATACCTTTTCTTGTGCATCATATTTTTCTTCAATTCTTTTAATTTTTTCTTTCATAAATTAAAAACCTCCTTAAAAAATTTTAAGAAGGCAAAATAAAGCTAATCAATTTTACTTAATTAACTTTCATGTTAGATATTATTTCAATAACTATATTTTTGAAAAATTAAAAATTTTATTCTTATTATATTTCGTTTTTTGATATTTAATTGTTTGTTTTATATAAAAAAGTTGCGGAAAAGTGGTGTATTATCAAAGTTTTGTGCAAAAAGGAGTAGGAGTAAAATATATGGACTGCCTCTATCGGTGTCCACTACCACTATCTCGCTAAACCTATCCGCTTGGTACTAGCTTTCTTATTTAATAACTTATATTATACTTCTTTAATAAAATGTCTTAAATCTAATTTTAAAGCGTCTAATTTTTGTAATTTTAATTTTCATTTATAATTAAATATTATTTCTATATAATTTTTATATTAGTTCTTAAATTTTTATCAAAATTTCGCAAATCCTTCAAATCGCTTATTTTGCCTTATTTTGCAGACAACAAACTATATGCCTTAAAAATAAAAACGGCTTAAAATCGATTCTCGTGCGTCGCTTTTTCGTCCATTTTTCAGCATTTTTATGGATTTACAAGAATCATAAATATTACATAATTTTAATATAAAAATCTATGAATTATATTTTGATTAATCTTAAAATTGAATTTAAATAGAATTTATATTATTAAATGATAAATTTTATATTAATTATAATAAATTGGTTTAAAAACGATTTTGAAGCTTTGTAAGTAATAGTTGTAATTAAATATAGTAAAAATATTTACAAATTATATATAAATTTTACAACCAACAAATGTTCGGTTTTAAAATTTTATATGATTTTATTGAAGTCCTCTCTCCTACTCTACTGTTTTTAGGTATCAAAAAAAGAGCTAATTTCTTAGCTCTAATACACAGGTTTTATATTTCAATATAACAAAGGATTATTTAAGTTTTTAATAAAACTTAAAGTAAAAAAACAAACACATAATAATATTATTATCTTTTTATTTTTCTCTATAAAATTTTTTAAAGTATTTTGATTTATTATTATGTCGATTATATACCAAAAAGAAAATATAGTATATCCTATTAATAATGGAATAGTAATTATATTATATTTTATTGACATTAGTATATTCCCATTTAATAAACAACTTATTGATCTTGTTAATCCGCATCCTGGACATGGAATATTAAATATATTATATGTCAGACATATTCGTTTTTCGAGAAAATAAAATAAATATATAATAGCTAATAATATAGTATTAGTTATTATATATTTAATAATTTTATTCTTTTTCATACTATACTATCATGCTTATTTTAGATAAATTAACTTGTTTTGCTTTTTGACTAATTGTAAACCAATCAATAAGTGTTAATATTCCACATAATCCACCTGTTAATAATTTTAGTACTCCAGTAGCTGTATCACCTATCATAAACCTATCTATTCCCAAAGCACCTAAAAAAATTGAAATTAACAATATTGTAGTTGGGTCTTTTAATTCTATAGCTTGAAGTGAGAAGAAAACATCATCTGATGCATTTTCTAATTTTTGTCTAATTATTGGAATTGCTGTTGGTTCAAAGTATTTTGCAGTTGTTGCTAGATATAAATCTATTTTTGATTTTTCCATTTTTTATCCCCCTTTTTTATTTATAATATCATAATAAAAAACAAAAAACAATAAATATATTAATTTATTTCAATGATATCTTTATCTACTCTACCAGATTTTTTACTTATATAAATTTATCCTTTATATCGAATCTATTCCAAGTAGATTTTTTGCAAGTATTCCTATTACATATGAAATTACTGCAACTGATAGAGAAATTATTGTCATGGTTGCGAAATTTTTAAGGAAAGGTTCTTCTTTTGCCACTGATATATAGTAATTAAAGAACATTATTATTAATATTACTGTAGCTATCATTATTGCAAATGCTATTATATACATTTGTGCAGGAAGTAGCAAATATGGCAATACAAGTAATGCAACTGTAATAAGATATGCCATACCTGTATAAATACTTGATTTCAAAGCTTTAGGGTTATTATCCGCTCTTTCTGCTAAATAATTTGATGCAGTCATTGAAAATGTTGCAGATATACCTGTTATTATTCCTGTTAACGCAACTAACCTTGTATTTACTAGGGCAAAAGTTACGCCAGCAATAGCACCAGTTAATTCTACTAATGCATCATTTAATCCTAATACCATTGCTCCTATATAATTTAATCTTTCTTCATCTATCATATTATATAATTCTTTTTCATGTCTTCTCTCATCTTCTAACATTTTAGCTGCTTCTGGTAATTCTTCCATCATTTTTTTGTATTCATGTTGTGCTAAATTTTCTTTTTTCTGCATTGTCTTTATAACGAACGTTATTCCCATAATTATAGTTAGAAATTTAAATTTAAAAATTGATAATCTACTTGGCTTTAGGTTCTTCTTTGTAATGCTTTTCCATACTTCTGCATGTTTTTTTTCGTCTTTTGACATTTGTATTAACAATTTTTTGTTTTCTTCATTTTTTTCTTTTTTGGCCATAAATTCATATAAGATTGCACCTTGTTCTTCGTCAAATTGTGCCTTTTTTACTAACTTAATTAGTTCATTGCTTATTTGTTTTGTACTCATTTTTTTCACTCCATTCTTGAAAATGATTTTTCATAAATAATATAGCATAAATTTACTTTTTTGGCAATAAAACTAATTATCATTTTTTTATTAAAAACTATTTTCAAATTTCAAAATATATTGTATAAATATATATGAGGTGTTTAATATGATTGAACGTGAAGACAATCCTGAATTTGTTAATTCATTTTTAGATTATACAATTACTATTCTTAATAAGTCTCCAAATACTGTTAAAGAATATAATTATGATATATCAAACTTTTTAAAATATATGAAAAAGCAATTTAAATTAAGTAATGAAAAGGATTTTAAGAATATAAAAATTAATGATATGAATATATCTATTATAAAAAAAATTACTCTTCAAGATATTCATGGATATATATCATATATGGCTAGAGAATTAAATAGTAGTCCTGCTACACGTGCTAGAAAAATATCATCTCTTAGAGTGTTTTTTAAATATCTTACTAGCAAAGCAAAATTATTAGAAATAAATCCAGCACAAGATTTAGAAACACCTAAGCTTGGTAAAAGAATGCCTAAATACTTATCTCTTGAAGAAAGTAAAAAACTTTTAGATGTAACTCAAAATGAAGATAATAGAAATAATATTAGAGATTATGCAATTATTACACTATTCTTAAATTGTGGAATGCGTTTATCTGAATTAGTTAATATTAATATTACAGATATAGATTTTTCAGAAAGTAAGATGACTGTTATTGGTAAAGGTAATAAAGAACGCACTATTTATCTAAATAAAGCGTGTATGAAAGTTATTAAAGATTATTTATCTATTAGACCACATGATAGGGTTAAAAACAATTCTCGTGATGCTCTGTTCTTAAGTGAACGCAAAGAAAGAATTAGTAATAGGTCTGTACAAGATATTGTAAAAAAAGAGCTATTAAAAGCAGGCTTAGATACTAAAAAATATTCAGTACATAAATTAAGACATACTGCTGCAACACTTATGTATCAATATGGTAATGTTGATATAAGAGCTCTGCAAGAACTATTAGGACATGAAAGTATTTCTACAACAGAAATATATACCCATGTTAATGACGAACGTGTTAGAGATGCGGTTGAGAGTAATCCATTATCTAATAGAATATAAAAAGTATTAATTCAAAACCCCATAGGAGAAAGAATCTTCTCTTATGGGGTTTAGCAGTAGCCTAAATTATTGGAACGCTTAGTTCTTGGCCTATATATAAATTACTTGATTCTAAGTTATTAATACTTTTTACATCAGAAATTATATAACGTATATCTTTATTTTTATAATAGTCATTATTAGATTGTAACTCTTCAGCTATATTCCATAAGGTATCTCCAGATGTAACGCATAATTTTTCATATTCTAATTCCTTATGTGATAAAGTTCCTTTTGAACATATTAATGATAGTATAAATATACCTAATAATATAATAAATAAACTTCTTATAAATTTTTTTAAATTAACTATTTTCATATAAATTCCTCCCACGAACATTCTTTCGTTTGATGTAAATACATTATAAACGTTTGTTCGTAAAAAGTCAATACTTTTTTAAAAAAAATTCAAAAATTTTACGTATGATTTATTGTATGATTATTACCTAATCTTTTTTACATAACAAAAAAGACCCTTTCAGGTCTTTTTATACTCACTTTTTATGCTCTTGGGTGAGCTTTTTTATATATATTCTTTATACTATCATCTTGGAATTGCATATATACTTGTGTAGAAGATATATCAGAATGTCCAAGCATTGTTTGAATTGCTTTTAAATCAGCACCATTTTGTAATAAATGTGTTGCAAAAGAATGTCTTAAAACGTGTGGTGTTATTTCTTTTGTTATATGAGCTTGTTCTTTATAGAATTTAATTATTTTCCAAAATCCTTGACGTGTTAAACGTTTACCATTAATATTAACAAATAAAGCTCTCTCATCTTCATTTCTTATTAAATTATTTCTAGCATTTTCTATGTATTCCTTTAATGCTTGTAAAGACATTTTTCCAAGAGGGATAATTCTTTGTTTGTTTTCAGTTTTACAAGTTACAGATGAACTATCTAAATCAATATCATCAACATCTAACGATATCATTTCAGAAACTCTCATTCCTGTTGCATATGCCATTTCTAACATAGCTTTATCTCTAATACTTTTTAAATCTTCACCACTTGGTTGTTCCAATAATAAAGAAACTTCTTGTGATGATAAAATACTTGGAGCTCGTTTTTCTATTTTTGGAGATTGTATTTTATTAGTAGGATCTTCTTTAACTACCTTATTTTTTAATAAATATTGATAAAATAATCTTATTGATGCTAAATGTCTAGATACTGTAGAAGGCTTTTTATTCAAGCTTTTTAAGTAATCTAGATATGCTAATATATCTTTATTTGTAATTTTAGTATCAAGTGGTTTGTGTAATTCTTTTTGTTCTGTGAAATTAGCAAACGCTTGTAATAAATCATTTAAATTAACACCATAATCTACATTTTTCTCATCATCTTTGTATTCAATTAGATTATCAGGTTCTTTAGTATATATTTCTTTCCTATATTCCTCTAACTTCCTGAATTCAGTAGTTAAATTTTTATATTGTTCATAATCTAACAATCTTCTTATTAAATTTTCTTTGGAATTTTCTTCAAAATCATCTTCTGTCTGCTCTGTTTTAGGTAAAAGAGATGAAGATTTTATTTCTATTAATTCTGCTGCCATGACTAAATATTCACTTGCAATATTTAAATTCATTTCTTCCATGAAACTAATGTATTCTAAATATTGTTTTGTTACTTTTTCAATACTAATATCTTTTATATCAATATTTTCTTGCTTTATTAAATGAAGTAATAAATCAAGTGGGCCTTCAAATTCTGGTATATCTATTTTATAATCCATATTCTACCACTCCTTAAAATATTATAATTTATTTTAAAAAATATGTAAAGTTATTTTAATTTTTATTTATATGATACGAAAAATATGGCCTTAATTAAAAACATTAAAATTTATTATAAAAAAATTAAACATCTTTATTTTTTTTTTGCTTTATTGTATAATTGTTATGAATAGAAGGGAAGTTATTATGATACTAAGAAAACCATATGCATTTTTCATAAAAATATTTAAACCAATTCATATTGTTATGGCAGTGTTGATAGTTTTACTAATATATCGAACAAATAAAATATTAAGTTTTTTTAATTATTATATACATTCTAGCGATAATTTTGTAGGTGAATCGATAACTGCTAATTTAATAACGAATGAATTATTTATAATTCC
>JAZRRK010000001.1:0-45510 GCA_045650705.1 Clostridia bacterium | reverse complement strand
TCTTTAATGTTAATTTTATCATTATTAACATATGCTTTTAAGTCAACTGTACCATTACCTATAATTCTTACTTTTTTCTCATTAACTTTTACATCAACAATATTTATACCTGCATTTTGAATTTCTTCTGCTTGTTCTTTAGAAATTACAGTATCTTTTTCAACTATAACTTCCCCTGTTTCTGTGTTTAATATATCATCAAATGCGACTCTATTTGCAATTCTTTGGCTTAAATCTAATTTTTTATTGTATTTATATCTTCCTACTTTTGATAAATCATATCTTCTTGGATCGAAGAATAAGTTATTAAATAAATTTCTTGCAGCATCAACTGTTGGAAGTTCTCCTGGTCTTAATTTTTTATATATTTCTATAAGAGCTTCTTCAGTTGTTTTACAAGTATCTTTTGCGATTGTAGCAAGTATTTTTTCTTCATCTCCAAATAAACTTGATATTTGCTCATCTGAAACTAAACCAATTGCTCTTAATAATGTAGTTACTGGTAATTTTCTTGTTCTATCAATTCTTACATAGAATACATCATTACCATCTGTTTCGTACTCTAACCAAGCTCCTCTAATTGGCATAACTGTAGCCTTGTACAATTTTTTTCCTGTTTTATCATAGTCTGATTCATAATAACATCCTGGTGATCTAACTAATTGGCTTACTACTACTCTTTCTGCTCCATTAATTACGAATGTTCCACTGTCTGTCATTAGTGGAAAATCTCCTAAATATATTTCTTGTTCTTTAATTTCTCCTGTTTCACGATTTATTAATCTTACTTTAACGTGTAATCTTGTTGAGTATGTAGCATCTCTTTCTTTTGCTTCCTCTAAAGAGTATTTAGTTTCTTTTTCCATATAGTAATCGAAAAATTCTAAAACTAAATTTCCTGTGTAGTCTTCAATAGGTGAAATATCTCTTAGAACTTCGCCTAATCCTTCTTTAACAAACCAATCGTAAGAATCTTTTTGAACTTGAATAAGATTTGGTATATCTATAAAGTCTCCTGTTCTTGCGAATGTTTTTCTTGTTGTTTTTTCGTAATTAATGTCTGTTAACAAATAAATCAACCCTTTCTTTTTATTATCATTTACTTCGAACTATACAGTCCGCCAAATCTCGTCGGAGCTTTTCTATTTATTATAAATTGAGCCCACGATGGTTACGCCTTCGATGTTTTTCGGGGGTCCTCAATTTATTCTAAATAGAAAACTCCTGCGTTTGGCTAGTTTGTAGTATAAATAAATAATATTTTTTGGCAGTCAAGTTATAAAATTATAATCTTCTCTCTTTTTTAATTATGATTTATAACCTTATTTATATTAAAGAAAGTCCCTCTTAAATATACGTGTATTATTAACTTCAAAGCCATACTGCCCTAAGCTTTTTCGCTAATACCTTTACGCATATTTAATTCCTCTTTCTTAACATTTCTTTTGCTAAAATAGTGATTTACTTATACAGTCCGCCCAATCTCGTCGGTGATGGATGTTTTCTTTTCTCTCAAGTTCGAAAAGAAAAATGCTATACGCTGCGTTGGGCTATTTTTTACAAAAAATTAAAATGTGATATATAGACGCAACAAAAAAGTGTAGGAATATACTGCTATATTCTGCTAATTCTAGCTGTTTCTACACTTTTTATTTAATTCATTTTCTATTAACTTTTAATATCACTTTTCACTTTTACAAAATCACCATTTCTATTTAAATAGTTTACATATTTTTCCACTGTTACGAAAAATATGTGCTTTATTATAATACCATAAGCAAGTGCACATTGTCAAGCTTTTTTATAATTTTTTTATAATTTTTTTGAATAGAATAGCAATTTATCTATTATTGTACCGATATAACTTTTTCAATTATCTCTTTGTCTTCTATTTTATTAATTCCAAAACATTTTTTACCTAAATCTTTTATTGAAGCTCCCAAATGATACATTTGTTTATCATCTATTATTATAAATCTATCGTGAAATTTATTTGTTTTAGCAATTTTTAGTATTGGATATTCTTTATTAAATTTTTGAATATCTATATCTTTAATGTTGCTTTTGCTAGATGTTAGAATAATAACTTCTACATTTATGTTCTTTTTGCTAAGCATTTTCAAGATACTATCATCAATATAGTTATCAATTATTACAATTTTTTTATCTGCCCTTTTTATGATGTCTATTATGCTACTATATGCATCATATACTTGCCCCTCAAAGAATATTTTTTGCTTTATATTTTCTTCATGTTGTAGTTGATTAAATATTTCATTGAATTTTTTATCATATTCAAGTAATTTATATTCCATATTTGTTAATCTTTCAAATATTTGTCCATTACACATTAAGAATTTTCTCATTTCTATAAAAGCCTTCATAATATTTACACTAACACTTATTGCTACATCACTTTTTAACAATGCTGAAAGCATAGCTATGCCTTGTTCTGTAAATACATATGGTAGATATTTTCGATGTTGTCCTCTTTTACTTTTGTTTAAGGTGACAAATTGGCACCTTAAACTTTTAAATTCATCTTCATGTAATTGAAAGCAAAACTCTTCTGGAAATCTTTCAATATTTCTCTTTACTACACGATTTACATATTTTGTCTCACAATGATACATATCTGCAACATCACTATCTAGCATTACCTGTTTTTCTCTTATTGTATAAATTAATTTTTTTATATCTCCAATTGATAAACTATCCTGAGTTACTAAATTATTTTCTTCCATAACATCACAACCTTGTTTTAAACTACATATAGTTTAAAACATTTGTTTGGCTTTGTCAAGCATTTTCTTATGTTTTATTGACTTTTTTGCAAAAACATATTATGAGTTATTTTTTAATATCGCTGCTTTTATTTTTATACCTTGCTGTTTAAATTTTATCTCATGTTCTGTTTCTATGTTTTGCCAAAAGTCTGGTTCTTGTTCTAAGTCATAAGTTAATTTTATAGTTTCAAATCCCGCTTCTTTAAAGTATTCTAAACTTTCCTTAAAAAGTTCGTCATCATCAGTTTTGAAATATATCTCTCCCTCTGGTTTTAAAAACTGCTTGTACTTTTCTAGCTGACGCGTATGTGTTAATCTTCTTTTTTTGTGTCTTGGTTTTGGCCATGGATTACAGAAGTTTATATATATTCGTTTAATGTTATCTGTTTTATCTAATATATTATTTATCTCTTCTACATCATATCTTGTAAGAAGTATGTTTGAAACTTCTTTACCATTAAATTCTTCAATTATATTTCTATTTGCTACCCCTAATATTGCATCTATTAAATCTATTGCTATATAATTTGTTTGAGGATTTTCTTTTCCTGCTTTTTTTACAAAATATCCTTTGCCACACCCTAATTCTAAATGTATTGGATTATCTATGTTCTTAAAATATTTTTTCCATTTTCCTTTTGCATCTTCTGGATTTTGTATATAAAATTTACTTGCATTTAACTCTTCCTTTGCCCAAGGCTTATTTCTAATTCTCATTGTTCTTCTTCCTCTATTATTTTTTATATTATTATAATTTATAATTTGTATATTTTCAATTGTTAGCATAAAAAATCAGCAGATATTAAATATCTACTGATTTTTAAATTATTTATTTTAACTTTCTATTATATTTTACTACATCTAAATTCATAGATGCATAGTTATATGCAAACATCATTATTGTCGTTAATATCGTTAATACTATTACTAATAATCTCTCTTTCAAACTACTTATTGGTATTGGTAATTGTAGCATTAATAAAATTGCAAAATTTAAAACTGCATTTAGCATAAGTATTTTTATTCTTTCCTTTTTTCCTTCTTTTGTTTCTTGCATATTTATAATTCTTTTTTTAGTAATAAAATTATTTTTATATGTTATTATTACACTTAATTCCATTATTGCTGTAAGCATTAGTTCTGCTAAAACTAGTATATCTGAATTTTTTACTGCATTAATAGTCTCAATTATAATCATGCATACAACACAACAACTTAGGAAAATTAAATTAAAAATAAAACTCCTCAATATCCATGAATCTTTATAAAAAGTATTGTTTTTTCCTTTATTATTATCTAATAATTGGTCAATTGAAACACCAAACATATTGCTAATTTCCTTTAAGTTTTCAGAATCTGGCATTGAATCTCCATTTTCCCATTTTGCAACTGCTTGTCTTGAAATATTTAATTTTTCAGCTAGTTTTTCTTGTGTTAAACCTCTTTCTTTTCTTAAATATTTTAAATTTTCATTAAATTTCATTTTTCTCACTTCCTTTGTAATTATTCTACAAAATTTCACTATTTTTTTCAAGCAACTTTTGTTTACATTAGTGTTATTTTTAGTTGCATTCTTATAATTTACATTTTTTATTGATTTTTTCTAAAATTATATCCTAAAATATTGACATTTTGATTTTTGTATAGTAAAATATATTTAACTTATAAGTTTACAAATGTCGGTATATTCATAAGTATAAAAAGGGATGCAATGGAAGAAGGCATCCTTTTTTTGTCGATTATTTTTATTAGATTTATCTTGCGTTTTCCATACTTTTGTAGTATATTATTCTTGATTTGAAAGTGAGGTTTTTTATGAGTTTAAATGATGCTATTAAAATTGCTAAAGAGGTACGAAAAAATGCTTATGTACCTTATTGTAAATATTCCGTAGGTGCGGCTTTAGTTACTAAATCTGGCAAAATTTATTCTGGTTGTAATATTCAAGATACTGGAATTGCATCTATTTGTGCTGAACGAGTTGCCTTTTTAAAAGCAATTTCAGAAGGTGAAAAAGATTTTGACTATATAGTTGTTTGTGGCGGGAGCGAACTAACTTCTTTAGCCGATAATTGCACTCCTTGTGGCTATTGCAGACAGTTTATGGCTGAATTTGTTGATAAAGATTTTAAGATTTATTCCCTTACAGATAATGATGTTGCTGAAAAATATACTTTGGAAGATTTGTTACCACACTCATTTAAATTATAAGATTTTAAAGTTAACAGGAGTGCATTATTTTGTGCTCCTGCTATTTTAGCTGTTTATCATTTTTTCTACTAATTTTGTTATTGTATCTACTTTTCTCCAAGTATCTGGTTCTACTTGTGTAGGTTGTATTTCTATATCGAATTCATTCTCTAATGTTGTTATGAGCTGTATAAATGCAAGTGAATCTAAAATTTCAGTTTCTAGTAAATCTATTTCAAGGTTTTCTCTTAATTTTTCAAAACCACTTATCTCTTCAATAATTTCTATTATTTTATCTTCCATTTTTTTAAATCCTCCAATAATTTTCTTTCATCACATTTACCATTTTTATTTAGTGGAAACCTCTCTACTATATTTATGCTCGGGCACATATAATCTGGAATTTTATTTAGCATTTCCTTCCTAATCTCTAATTCATTTTTTAATATACCTTCTTTCAATTTCACAAATGCTAGTATTTTGATTACTTTGTTTTCTTCAGATATTTTAGGTATTACAACAGCTTTTTCAATATAATTTAAACTATACAAATTGCTTTCTATATCACTTAACTCTATTCTATATCCTTTGTATTTTATTTGCTTATCTTTTCTGCTATGATAGTATAAATTTCCATTCTTCTTGTATCCTAAATCTCCTGTTAAATATGCTTTATTTCCGTTATAATTAATAAAAGTATTGTTTTGAGCTCCTATATATCCATCAGCAACGCTTTTTCCTGCTATTAAAATTTCCCCTACTTTTCCATCTTCTAATTCTTTTAGATTTTCATCCACAATAAATATCTTTACATCTTTTTTGGGCATACCTATTGAAATGTTGTCTTCTATTAAATTTCTATCTATTTCAATACTTGTTACTGCAAACGTACATTCTGTCGGTCCATATGAATTTATAATAGTTATATTTTTAAATCTTGCATATATGTTCCTTACTGTTGTCTCTAATAATTTTTCTCCGCAAAATAATATTGTTCTTAAATTTGGTAATAATCCATCGTTAAAAGATTTATCTAACAGTAATAACTCTGCAAATGATGGCGTCATTACTGCAAATGTAGCATTGCTAGCTTTCAGTCTATCAAATAATAATTTAAAATTTGTTTGCACTGCCTTTTCTAATATATAATGTTCACTTGCGCTTATCAAACTTAAGTATAAATCTGCAACTGATAAATCAAATGAAAATGATGCCTGATTTAAAATTACTCCTTTTTTTATATTAGCTATTTCTTTTAGCCAGTTTACACATGAATTCAAATTATTATATGTTATCTTTACACCCTTTGGAATACCTGTGCTTCCTGATGTAAATATTATATAATATATGTCATTAGGTTCCATATAAATTTTATCTATTTCTTCATAACATTCTCTTTCCATTATTCCTTCTATCTGATTTTTTGAAATAGATTTTATTCCATACTTTTCAAAATCGCCTACTATCAATCCAGGTTTGACTTGACTTATGATGGAATCAACTCTACTACTTGCCATACTGCAATCTACTGGGACATACGCCATTCCAGCAAATGAGCATGCTAAAAATGTAGCTTTCATGTATATTTCCTTCTCTCCATATACTATTACAGGTTTTTTAGTTGGATTATCTTCTAATATTTTTTTATAAATGTTACACACATATTTATATAAATCTTTATATCTATATATGTTCCCTTCAACTGTATAAGCTACATTTTCTTGATTTTCAGTTATTTTCTTTAATATATCATCTAAAATCATTTACTACACCCTTATTTCTTCTTTAGGTATTAATGAATAATCATACATTACTTTTGAATGATTTTTTAAAATAAGTTCCTTTTTTATTTGTTCTTTGGTTTTCTTGTCTGTAATTATTCTATAGACTTTACTATTTCTATAAAATACACCTTTTTCGTCTTTTGCATAATGATTATCTTCTTCAATTATTGTATATTTTTCATTTAATGGCTCCGTTGACCTTATCTCTCCATATAGCATTGTGTCATCAAGCCATACTCTTATTTGTATAGGATATTTAGTTGTATTTTTAAATCTATAGTCAAGAGCTTTATAACAAATTGATGTGCCTGTTCCAAATGGAACTCTTCTTTTTACATCTGGAAATAGTGCATCTGAATGATGGTGTAACTCCGTAACTTCCATTGGTGTATGCAGTACTAACCAATGTATCATATTAGCCATTTGGCAAAGGCCTCCTCCAATTCCCTTTCCAATCTTTTCATTATGTATAACCATTCCTTCTAAATAGCCCTTTCTAGTTCTTCCTACCAAGTTCCAAAAAGAGAATTCTTCTCCTGGATTTACTATTATTCCATCTATTTTTTTGCCAGCAAGTGTAAGGTTAACAACTTTGTTTCTCTGTAGTTGCATATCTACACCTGGTAATTCTCTTAATAATAACTTTGTATCACCTTTCCAAATATATTCAAAATTTTCTTTATTAAATTTTTTTGCAAATTTTCTACCTGCTCTCCAGTCTTTAAAATCTTTTTTTCTTGCTTCTTTAAATAGTGCAATTTCATAACAAACTCTACCATATTCACAAAATAGTTTTCTTTCTTTTTTCATACTTATCACCCAAATATATTTATATATCTTTTATTATATCATTTTTCTGCTCAGTCTGCAAGAATTTTAAAACATCTGTGCCAATTTATAAAGAAAGATAGCAGGATATCAAAGCTTATCCTGCTATTTATATTATATTGATAAAATATATAACAATATATGCTGTAAAGGATAAATCGCGTAAAAAATATATTGTATAAACTTATTATTCTTGCCTCGATTACCATTATACATTCCTATGAGTACTATACTACCTAGCATTGCATATTTACAACCTGTACTATTTTCTAAAAATATTAATAAAGAAGCGAATGCAATTAGTATACACGCTAAATATGCTGTTTTGTATTTTATTTTTTCAATTTTTCTATTAAATTCTCTTTTATGCAATAGTTTTCCTTTATCCATAAATAATCTTTCTATCGCATACATTTCAAGGAATAGAAATGGTATTCTTAGTCCGAACTCTATATTTAGCTTTAAATATGCTACTGCAATTAAAACAAATATATTTATTCTAATAATTAGATTTTTATCTTCGCTTAATTTACATATTATTTGTTTTCTATCTATAGCAGTGATTAATAGTAATGATAATGTATATGAAAATAATACATTCAAATTTCTATGTAGACATATTCCTTTGCTATAATAAATTGTTTCATTTATAAATCCCATAACAAAGAGAACTATTTGCGAAATTATAGCAATACAGAATACTCTATATATAAATTTTTTTAAGTTTTTTGTATAGAAAAATCCTTGAACAAGTAAATATGCAAATATTGGCATCGCCATTCTTCCTATGCTTCTCAGTAAATAGTATCTATCGTAAAAAAAATCACTATGCATATACATACCTACATGGTCTATTATCATTACTATTATTACTATTATTTTTAATACATTTGATGTAAATCCTATTTTTTTTGTTTCTCCCATAAATTGTGCCCTCTAATATTATGATTTTTTTGTTGCTTTATCTACAATTAAGATTACACCTGTTATTATTGCAGTTAGAACAGCAATTCCTATTATAATTATATATATCTTATTATCTTCTAAAAATGTTACCATATCATTTTTTTGCGCTTCTTTCTCTAATTCATCAACTTTATTATTATAATACTCTTCATATTTTACCTCATAGAAGTTCTCATAGTTTTCATATTCTTCATAATATTTTTCTTGATAATCTTCATATAATTTTTCTTCTACTTCTTGGTGTATTTCTTCTGGAGTCATTGTAACTATTGTGTTTACATTTGAGCTTGTTGCATTTGAGCTTGTTGCGTTTGAACTTGTCGCATTTGAGCTTGTTGCGTTTGAACTTGTCGCATTACTGCATGTAGCATTTTCTCCTGTTAAGTTAATATTTACTATATCTGAAGCCAAACTGTACATATATCCTTCTAAACCTTGTATATTAACTTTTTTTATTACAATATCAGCACAAATTATTAATCCCATAATCATTATTATTGCTATTAATATTTTTATAAATTTATTATTTGTTTTTATATTATTTTTATTTTTCATTTTTTTCTTCCCCTTCAATTATTTTTCTTTTGCAACTAATATAGTGTATTGACATTAGTGTCCAAAATATTGGTGTAACAATCACCACCCATAAGTTGAAAAAATCTTGTATAATATAGCAAATTATTGGTATTAAAAACACTATTGAATATTTATTTTTGTTTTTTATTCCTCTTACAATTTGCATTCCAATAAAAATCAAATAAGCTAATGCTCCTATTATTCCAATATTTACTGCCATTGTTAAGTAAACATTAGCAGCAGTATCATTTATTGTTAATTCTCCTAATTCTGCTATATCTGTAGTATATTTATCCATAAATCTAACAGCAAATGTGTCTGGTCCCGTTCCAATTACTGGATATTCTCCAATTAGTTTAATTGCTCTTTTCCATAAAAATACTCTATATGTTCCAAAATCGTCATCTAGATTACCATGCATAATTTCATGTATTTCATGTAATATTCCATAATTAAAATCTATACAGTATAATACTAATACAATCAATAAAACAATAGAAATCATTACAATATAAATAGATTTTATTACTTTTTTATTTACTGATAAATCAAATTTTCTCTTTTTTAATAATACCGCCAATCCTATTAATATTATTGATAGAATTATTAATGCGAATGATATTTCATTAAATTGCAAATTAAATTTTAACTTTTCTATATTATAATAGTACGTCGGATTTATTATTATATTTGTTGCATATCCAAGTAAAACCATACTTCCTGATATTAAAGCTCGTGATAACCTCTTACAGTTGGTTATTATATATGGTGCAACTAGTACTAATGTAGCTATAATAGCTACTCCACCACTTAATACACTTAATATTCCTAATATAAAAAAACTCGTAAATATAGAAATTAAATGAATTATTTGTATATATTTCTTGTTTCTAGAAAAAATATAATCACTAAGAGCAACTATTGCAAATATACAGTATGCTGCTGATAGAAAATCTTTATTTCCTATTGTACCCATAAAGCTAACATTATGTGTTCCAATACCATCTTGGTACATATTCAACGGGTTAAATCCTATATATTGCAGTATGCATATTGTGCTTTGCAACAATGCAGATATTGAAAAATATAAAATATATCTTTTCTTAAATTCTCCAAAAAGAGTAATAAATAAAAAAGTTAAACAATACAAAGTAATCGCTATTAAACCTTCTCCTCTTCCTACCCCAATAAACAAATTATATTTGCTAAAATACGGTGACGCAAAGCATGAAATAATATTTATTACTAAGAATATTATCACGGTCCATTGTATTTTATCTAGTTTCAAGTGTTTTATATATAATTCTTTTTTCCTTATTGAAAAGTAAACTATCGCTGTCAAAGTAGAAATTATATACATTACTGAAATCCCTAAGTATATTCTGTATTTGCATTCCAATATTCTAAAAAATCCGTGTACTGTCTACACACATTGGAAATACTAATATTATAAAGATTATATATATTTCTGTAATTATTGATAACGCTTTTTTCACATTATCTTTGTCATTCAAATCTTCACCTCCTCTTTTGTTTGTCTATTTTTTTGTACATTATATCATTTAGATTCTCATTTTACAAGAATTTTAAATTATTTTGTCGAATTTGTATATAAAACAGAATAAAAAAGAAACAGACTTGTGTGAAGTTGTCTACTTTTTATTGACAATTTCACTTACGCCTGCTTCTTTTTTATTATTCATTTGCTAAATTATCGAAATATCCTTGTATAAATACAACTGGTGTTCCTTTATCTCCACTACCAGATGTTAAGTCTGAAAGTGATCCTAATAAATCTGTCAATCTTCTTGGTGTTGTTCCTTGTGTTTCCATTTTACCTTTTAAATTTTTATCTTTCTTTTTTATTTCCTCAACAATTGCTTCTTTTAGTGCACTTCCTTCTAAGTCAGCAAATTTGTTATCTGATAAATATTTTAATTTAAGTTCATTTGGAGTTCCTTCCAATCCTTGTGTGTATGCTGGTGATACAACAGGATCTGCTAATTCCCAAATTCCTCCAACTGGATCCTTAAAGCATCCATCTCCATAACACATAACTTCTATTTCTTTATCAGTATATTTAGAAAGTTTTTCTCTTATTTCATCAACTACTTTTTGTGGATTTCTTGGGAATAATTTAACTTTTTCCTCTGTTGCTTTATTAGAACCAAGTAATCCATATTTAGGATTATATCCACTATTATTTATTGATTCTGTTAAAATATCATCTAATCCTAAAATAATTCTTCCACCATTATTTTTTAATAGTTTCTTTATTCTGTTTCTTGTATGAATGCTTGCAACTAATACATCTTTATTATATTCTAAAATTTTCTTTGGGTTATTGCTAAATACAAAATCAACTTTACAACCTTCTTCTTTAACTAGGTCTCTATAAAATTGTACCATATTTATTCCTGTAAATGGATGTATATATTTTCCAAACACTTCATTATATTGTTCTTCTGTGATTGTTGATTCTAGTGAAAAATTATCATTTTCTTCTAAAATTTCTTCATCTAAAATTCCATTTCCAACTTCATCATTTGGAAAGCTTAAGAATATTGTTATATGTTTACATCCTCTAGCTATACCTTTTAATAATATTGAAAATCTATTTCTACTTAATATCGGATTTATTAACCCTATATCTCCATCTGGAAATTTTCTCTTAATGTCTTCTGCTATGTCATCAACAGTTGCATAATTATTTTCTGCTATAGCTACAACTGCTTCTGTAACTGCAACTACATCTCTTTCTTTAAAATCAAATCCTTCATTTTCTTTGGCTTTTACCAATGATTCTACTACTATAGTACTTAAATCATCATTGGCTTTAATTATTGGAGTTCTAATTCCTCTAACTACAGTTCCAACATTTCTCATATAAACACTTCCTTATATTAGTTCAAAATTAACATAGCTATTATAACTCTTTTTCCTTCATTTTACAATGTTTTTTGTTTATTTTTTATAATTTATTCGAATATTTCCCTATAATAATCCTTTTCTAATATTAATGCTGACATTTTATATTTCTGATATATTATTTCACTTATTTTTTCATCGTAATCTTCTTCTACTTTTACTCCTTCATTTGGTATAAATTCTCCTGTTACTGAATTGTATCGTCCTTTCTCTGTTATGAAGCTTCTATCAGAAAATATTACTATTTGTTCTTTATTTTCCGATAATATATCATTTCCCATTAACAATCTTGAATCATATTCTATTCCAAATAGGTTTAATACTGTTGGCAATACATCTAAACTTGAACATACTTCTTCTACTTTTATTGGCTCTTCCATAGTAGAATTCCATATTAAAAGTGGTGTATGATGTTTTTCAAACATTTCGTCTCTTTCATATGTAGATAGCTCGTTTAGTTCTTTTAATGTTAAACCATATGGATAATGGTCTGGACTTACTACTATTACCGTATCTTCAAGTTTTCCTGCTAATTCTAATTCATTTATTAATTCTTGTAATGCTTTATCCAATTCAATTTGTGTCGCTAAATACGCTTTTGCTTTATTTGAATATGGCAGGTCTTTTACTGCATCCCAATTTCTACTTGCCATACAATTTCCTATAGTTGTATAATTTAAATGTCCACTTACTGTCATATAATATGCTAAAAACTTATCATTATTAATATAATCATTTACTGTAACATCTATCATTTCATAATCACTATTTGGCCATAAATTAGTATTCATTCTATCTTCTAGTCCCATCCCAACTGCTAAATATGAATTATATCCCATAGTATTTATATATTCATCTCTATGGTAATAGGTTGCTGTATGATTATGATAGCTATTGCTTGAATATCCTAGCTCTTCAAATGCATTTGCATAAGAATATGGCATATAGTTTCCTTTTATTTCGTATATACTCCATACCCCTTCTTTAGGAATTAATGATGTATCTGTCATGTATTCACCGTCTGCTGTGCTTACAGGAAATAATGGTGTATAGAAATTATCAAATTGAAATCCTTCATTATATAATTTGTATAAAGTTGGAGTTATATCCTCTCGTATTGCAACATCACTTAGTGCTTCTGCAACAAAGACCACCAAATTTTTACCTTCAAACATTCCCGTATATTCATTTTGTTCACTTGGTACTTGATTTACAAAATACTCATGCATCATTTTTAATGTTTCGTCTGTTTCATTTTCAATTAAACTTTGAAAATTAATTTGAGTTATATTATACTTTTTTTGTGGTTTTATTGCTTCTTCTGGCAATTTCACTACTTCCAATATTAAGTTTTCTTCAAAACCAAATATTAATCTTTGCAAATCCAGTCTCATTGTAGTATACAGTCCCATTCTATTAGTAGTAACTTTAGGCATATGCAGATTGTAGTATAAATTTTTATTTGAGTATATTCCATTTGTGTTTATGGTATTTATACATATTATTCCAGATATGTATATAACTAATATCGCTAATATTTTTATTAATACCTCTACTTTTGAATTTCGTTCAAATTTTGATACCTTTGTTATATGTAAAATTATATGTATTATAAATGGTATGAATATTAATAAAATTCCTATCCAATTTTGCCCCATTTTCTCTAATATAGTGGTCCAATATTCAGCAACTTGCCCACCATTCATAAATGAATAAAATGAAATTATTGCTTCATAAATTTTATAATATATTAGCTGTGCGCCAATAACAAAACATACTCCAAATGTTAATATGTATGACAATACTATATTTACTTTTCTTTTAAATATTGAAGTTATTATATTTAAAATAATTGCAAATGGTAAAGATAATAATATTATCCATAAAAACGACTTTGGAAATTCCCCAAATATAAGTGTTGAAAATAGAATCTCTTCATAAAGTATAAAGATTATCCAATAAATTATTTCTTTTATATTCTTCATATTATCACCTTTTTAGTCAATTTTCGACAAACTCATCTATATTTTTAGCAGGCTATAACCTGCTAATATTTATATATAATTACTCTCTTATTTATGACATTTATTATATATTATTTCACTTCCTTTTGCAATGTATTTTATTGACTTAATTTCCATTTTGTTATATAATACTGGCTGTTAGAAAGGGTGATTTTATGCAAAAAAATTATGAGCTTAACAAAGTTAAAAAATTTGACTCCATTAATGAGATGATGGAACTTGCAGTGAAAGAATCTGGAGACAAATTAGCATTTAAATATAAAGTAAAAGATGACGTAAAAGAAGTTACTTATAAAGAATTCCAAAATGATACTATTTATTTAGGTACTGCTTTACACTCTCTTGGAATTACTGAAAGTCATGTTGCTGTAATAGGAGAAAATAGTTATAACTGGATTACTGTTTATTTAACTGTTCTAAAAAGCAATAGTGTTATTGTCCCTGTTGATAAAGAACTACCTACAAAAGATATTATTACTGTATTAAGCCATAGTGATAGCGAAGTTCTATTCTATGCTAAAAAGTTTGAAAAATGTATTGATGAATTAAAAGAAAAACTTCCTAATATTAAATATTTTATTGGTTTTGAAGAAAAAGAAGACTCTGATAGAGTTCTATCTTATTCAAAATTAATGGAAACTGGTAAAAAATTATTTGAAGGAGGAGATACTTCTTATTCTTCAATAAAAAAAACTGACACAAATAAATTAAAAATGCTTGTTTACACTTCTGGTACAACAGGTATGGCAAAAGGAGTTATGCTTTCTGAACATAACTTAAGAAGCTGTGTATATTTCGGTTTACAAGTTGCAACAGTTTATACAACAAGTCTTTCTGTACTACCTTACCACCATACATATGAAGCAGTTGCAGGGCTTTTAGTTGCTCTACATCATCGTTGTACAATTTGTATAAATGATAATTTAAAAGCAGTATTAAAAAATTTACAATTGTTTAAACCAGATTATATTTATGTAGTTCCTGCATTTGCAGAAATTTTCTACAAAAAGATTTGGTCTAATGCAAAAGAAAGTGGTAAAGATAAAATCTTAAAAGTAATGATAAAAGTAAGTAATGGTTTAAGAAAAGTAGGAATTGATTTAAGAAAAAAATTATTTAAATCAGTTCATCAGGCCTTTGGTGGCAACTTACAGGAAATCGTTTGTGGTGGTGCACCTATAAGACCAGAGCTTGGAAAATTCTTTACTGATATTGGTATTAACCTATTAAATGGATATGGTATTACAGAATGTTCTCCACTTGTTAGTGTTAATCCAAATGACTTTAACGATCCATCTACTGTAGGTATTGTACTTCCATGTTGTGATATTAAATTTGAAAATGTTACACCTGATGGTGATGGAGAAATCTGTGTTAAAGGTGACATAGTAATGATGGGATATTACAAAAATCCTGAACTTACAAAACAAGTTTTAGTTGATGGATGGTTTAATACTGGAGATTATGGTAGATTTAATAAGAAAAATCAATTAATAATAAACGGTAGAAAGAAAAACTTAATAGTTCTTGAAAATGGTAAAAACGTTTTCCCAGAAGAAATTGAAAATTACTTAATGGGAATACCTTACATTCAAGAAGTTATTGTTACTGGAATTAAAAATGACATTGGAGCAGAAACAGGTCTTTGTGCAGAAGTATTCTTAAACGCTGATAAATTAAAAGAATTAGAAATTACAGACCCACAGGCTTCTTTAAAGAAAGATATTGCTACAGCTTGCAAAGATTTACCTGTATACAAACATATTGCTAAAATTGTTATAAGAGAGAAAGAGTTTGAAAAAACAACTACAAATAAAATTAAGAGATAAATAAAAATTAAGAGGGCTATACGAATATAGCTCTCTTGAAATTTTTATATCAATATTAAATTTTTTGTTAAAATGTATTGACATCTTTGAACTATTTGCATATAATATTAATGAACTACTGAAAGTACGAATGTACCGTAGGTGGTGTTTTTTATTTTGGATAAATTACTAATCCATATCTATTAGACTTATTCGCATTTAGATTCAATGTATTTGATCTTTTTAATGTCGCCATTACACTTCCAATAAATTTCTTATCGATTAAATTTGCTACTCTTTTAGGTAAATCATGTTTCTTTACACAACACTTATAATATAAATGTACAAAGTATGATATAAAATCACATACTTGTATAAAGTATGATTCTTTTGAATCTTTTTCCATTATATCTTCTATTAATCCGGCTATTGGTTGATTTTTGAAAGTATGTGAATATTTTGACTGTATTGGATTATATGCTCTTATTGCCCTTGCTGTCTTTCTCATAGGTGCTATCCTTCCTTTATCTGTAATTATAATATAATTCCATTTTCCATTGCTATCATTATCGATTCTTTGAATATTATATTTTAATGCATTCTCTAATATTGCATAATCTAGCTTTTTTATATTATTTTTATCTATTATTACATTTATACAAGCAATATCTAATTCTGCAATAGCTAGTGCAAATGCTTTTAAAATCTCGATTTTTTCCTCTTTACTCCATTCATATTTTCGATATGGATCTTTATCAGTTAAGAAATGCTTTGTATGCATTTCTTCTTTAATATGAAAGCCATATTTATCTTTCAACTCTTTTCTTATAAATTTCATTTGATTATAATTTCTTTGCCAATTTTCTGATTTCATATATATACTTGTTAAAACAAAAGTTTCACTTGATGTTTTTATTAATCCATCATCACCTGTTTCATCAAAATATACTAGGTTTGTTTCCATATACATCACTTCTTCCTTGTCATTGTAATTTAAAATTTTTGGTTTGGATTTTTAAAGAACTAAATTCTTTAGATAAAATTTTTGGTTTTTAAAATAAACCTTTTTTTGGCTTTTAGAACTTTGCCAAGATTAATTACTTAAATGTATATCATATATTTCTTCCTTTTTCAACAAAAATTGTTCGACATATTTCGACTTCGTAACTCATACTCTTTATAAAGCAAATAGAGAAATAATTTATCTATTATTTCTCTATTTTTTTATTATTTATTTAATTGCGCTCGCAAACCCTACATACAAAATCTACGTCCCCTTGTCTACATAGCTTTCGCTCATCGAGACAGGGGGAACGTTCCCCTTGTCTACCCTTGTCTATTTTTGAAATGTTTTTGTTTTTTATAAAGTATATAGTAAAACTCTCCTAAACCCGCAAGGCAAAAGGTAAGTCCCATTGTTTATTGTATAGGGATATCGTCTTCAAGTGGAGACAAGCGATAGTTAGCAGAAGAGATGATCAAATCCCCCGCACGACCACCCTCGACTGTATAACCAGCGGTCGAGAAGTCCGAATCGTAATGAACCCAACCGTCCAAAATATAGAAAGTATTTCCGATATTATATTCAGACTCTATCCATTCTGCCCAAGTCATGCCTTCTTCTGCTTCGTATTCCATTCCTTCTATTTCAAATGTTATTAATTCTACATCGCCTTCGCCGTCTCCTGACGAGCCTGCGTCTAGGACGTAAAGTTGGCAGATAGTGCCATGCATAGTAGTTCTACTCAATGGAAATGTAGCGTCTATGTTACTTGGTGAATAGCTAGTGGCATAAGTTCCTCCCCTGATAACACGTCTAAGTTCTGCACTTCCCGCGGTCGTCCAAGTATAAAGGTTGCCTTCTAGGTCGTATATGTTTTTGGCTATGTCGTTATATGTTACTGTTCCTGTGTATACACTTGAATAGTTAGTGTTTCCTGTTTTGTATGGAAAACTTGAAAATTCTGAAGCCGTGTGTGATACTCTTCCTGTTGTTTTTACAAAGCTTGTTTCTGGGTCTATAAATTTCATTACTTGGTCGTATGCTGCTCCTTGTATCATTGTGCTTCCTATACTTTCTGTTAATCCCTTGTTATTTGCATATTTCTTTTGCTGTGCATACATTCGGTACCAGTTTGCATTTGATATATTACTGTTGGTTGTATTATCTGAACCTGCTACTGCTTTTATAGTTGCATTTGTATTATAATCCTTCATTCCACTTGTTTCGTATCTACCTATATAGAAGCCTTCATTTTGATACACACTTTTTACTATTTCGTTGTATTCAGCTTGCAAGTCAGTTTTAAAATCATCCGCTGTACTGTAACTTGTTGATAATATTGCATTTAATTGCGCTAAGTATGTTGGACTAGCATCGTACTCTGTTCCTGTTCCATCTGAACTTCCTGTAACTACATCTGGTTCTCTTAGTCCTCTTCCTTCTATGTATCTTTGTGTGGTTAGGGTTGGGGTATAGGTATTACCTGTATTTTTTGCGTATAGTCTTCCTGCCATTGCTGTTGAATCGTGGGTTGTACAGTAGGCAACTTCTCTTTGTTCTCCCTCTATTTCTACTTCTTGTACTGTTATTTTACAGCTTTTTGTTCCGTCTTCGCTTTGGCACATATACATGTCGTTTATATTCTCTTTTGGTATTGGTATCCATACGAATTGGTCGTATGTTTTCTTTAAATAAGCTAACTCTTCTTCATTCATCCAGTTTATTGCTTTGATTTCTTCTTCTGTTTTATCGTCTATTAGGTATATTACTAGTCCTTCACTTATTGTGTTTTCTATATTTGTGAATAATTTTCCACATATTGTACACATTCCTGGTCCTACTCCTGATACTGTAAAGCCTGCTGGTATTGTTGCTGTATCCGTTCCATCTGAGTATATACCTGTTGTTGTAAATCTGGTTCCTGCTTTTTCCGGTTTTTCATCGATTTCTATATTATTATGCTCACATACTTTACCACAGATAGTACATACTCCATCTTCCCAGGCAGTTTCATTTGTAGTAGTTTTATGCTTACATGTTGTTACATCCACATTAAATTCTTTTTCTATTTTATACTCTAAGTAGTCTGTATCTGTTGGTTTGGCGTTTAGTTTTATATTGCAGGTGTATTCTTGTCCTTCATAGTCTGCATTTGCTTTGCTTGCATCCCATATTATTTTTGCTGTGTATTCATGGTCTTCTTTCTCTTCTCCTCCTATGCTTATTTCTCCTGTTACTTTTTCTCCACTTTCATTATATATCTCTACTTCTAATGGGCTTTCTTCTGTTATTTCTGTTTCAAATGTATATGTCAATGGTACTTTGTTGTTTGCTAATTTATCATAGTTTGATACTGTAAATTCGTATTCTTGTGGTGTGTATCCTGCATATATGTTTTCTAATGTGTATGTTTCTCCATTATTGCTTAGGTCTAGTATTGGTTTTTCTCTAAATCTAAAATTTATTTTGCTTTCTAAGATATTGTTACTTGTGTCTGTTCCTTTTACATATGCAAAAGTTATTGTAAAGGTTACGTCGCCACCTGGTGCTATTGTTGTTTCTCCTTCTGTTAAGCCAGTTATTGTGTAACCTATATTTGTATTACTGTACAAGGTTTCGTCTGTTACATCTGTTAAAGCTTTTATAAATACTTGCTCTCTGGTTGTATTGTTATGCAAAGTTACTTGGTATGTTATACTTGAACTTGTACTTTCTAATATCACTTTACTATCCATCATTGTGCCTGTATAGTAGTTTATTGTACCATTTGTTGTATTTGAACTTGTTACGTCTGATATGAACACTCCTTCTGGTGCTTTTGCATCTATACTTCCTGTTATTTTCATTTCTAGATCTGTTACTTTTGCATGTGCAACACTAATAAAAAGAGCTCCTATGAGAATTAGTATTGCATATTTTTCTATTATCTTGTATTTTGGTTTATTATGCTTTCCCTTTCTCATATTAACTCCTTCTTTCTTTTGATTCTATTAAATTGTTATTTCTTCTTTTTCTTCCTTTTTATTTTTTCTTTTATTTTCTATTTTTTCTTTAAATGTTCCTGGTTTTATTTCATACATGTATACTGTTTCATGAGCTGGTATGAAGAAATATGTTTCCATTGGGTCATCTTCTTCTGCCATTAGTATTGGTTTATTTATTGTTTCTCGTATTTGTAATAAGTCTTCAAATAGTTTTATATCTACTATTTGATATCCTTTAAAGTTGAATTCACTATTTAGTTTTTGTACATATGATCCATAGCTTATCATTATTTTTCTTAATTTCATATTGTATATTGCTTCTTCATCTTTTGTGTCTTTTATAAATATTATTAATTTTCTAATTATTACAAAGTCTACCATTAATAATACTATTGATATAAATATGTATCCTCTTCTATCTATTGCACTACTTGTACTTGGATTTGTTGCATTTACTTCTTTTGATTCAATATCTATTGCCATTGTTTTTGTAGTTAATGGTATTTTTAATGTCATTACTGGCATTGTTTTATTTGATGCTTCTCCTTTTTCATCTAATATATTTACATACATGTTTATTGTTACATTTGCATCATAATCTACTAGGTCATATATTTCTATGAATTTGTTTATTAAATTGTTATATTTATTGTAGTCTATTTTTATTGGTTGTCTTAATATTAATTTTAAATTAGTATTTGCTGTATTTTTCTTTTCTTCTATTAGTTCTTCTTTATATTCATATAACGAATTTTTTGTTTTTGTGTCTTCTACACTTACTTCGGCTAATACTTTATATGTATAGTTATATTTTACTCCTTTTTCTAATGTTGATAATTCATATACAAAATTTGCTTCGACATAGTCTATTAAACTTGCTATGTATTGGTTATCTTCTTCTAAATAGTTTTTATCAAAGAATTCGTTTTCTTTTAAATATACTTTATAGTCTATATTACTTTTTTCATCATATGCTATGTCTTGTATTTCTTTTTCGCTTGTAGTTATTCCTATAAGCATTGCTGATATGAATAAAATAATTAATATTACTACTACATATGTAATGATTATTCCTTTTCGGTTAAACATATTAAAGACTTTATGTTCCTTATAATCCTCCATTTTTAACACTCCCATCATTAGTTTCGTTTTATGATAATATATCTCTTATCCATACTGTTGGATATCCTATATATGGTATTCTTAGTTTTGTTGTTCCGAATATATCGTTTTCTATTATATATCCTTCATCTCTATCTTGGTTTGCATCTCCTTTTGTTATATATCTTTTTTCTCCATTTACGTTCTTTATTTCTACAACTCTATGTACTACTTGTACTTCTTTTTGTACGAATATTATTACATCTCCTACTTCTATTTTTTCTCCATCATATTTTTCATATAGTATTGCGTCTCCTACATTTATTGTTCCTGTCATGCTACCTGTTCCTATAACTAGTATTCCAAACTTAAATTGACATGATATTAGCATTACCATTATTGCAATTATGATAAGTACTATTGTGTTTGCTATAACTTTATTTCTTTTTGTTTCGAATGCTACTGCTTTTCTTTCCTTACTGAATGCATATTCTATTACTAGATACATTATATATGGGTATATCATTCTTAATATTGATCTAAAGAATACATATACATTAGGTATTAATGGTATTATGTATGCATATAATATAGTTATTAATCTAAAGATTATATTTCCTATTACTCCAAATCTTATTGATATGTAGTTATATAGTAGATTGCATGATAATGATGCAAATAGTGCAAATCCTATTACTTCTATAATTTCTGTGTATGTATCTGCACTATATATATTGGCATATATTAATAAGTCGATTATTACCATTAATATATATGTTATTGGTTTTGTTAATTTTGTGTTTTGCGCTAATAATATGTTTCTCAACATTTCTGATGATAATATTATTATAGCTATAGGGATTATGTGCTCAATTAATGTTGTATATCCAAATGTTATTGCTGGTCTATAATATCCAAAATGCAATCCCATTAAGTAGAATCCTGCTAGATATATTATTGCGAAAAAGGTTATCATTATATTTACTTTTTTTGCGTAAACTGATACTATGTTTCTTTTCTTTAGTAATGAGCTTGTTAGAACTGTACAAACTGTTAATAAACAAGCTAGTATTATTCTACTATATATCTTTGACACAAAAAGTGTAAAGGATAGGATAGCAAGGAGTATAAACTCTAATGTATATACTTTTATTTTGTCTGGTTTCACTTTTCTATCCTCCTTTACCTATTTTCTATCAAAGCTATTTTTTTGATACTATGTACCTGATTGTGTTGTACTTTGGCTGACTGGTGTTGCTGTAAGTCCTATTTCAATGCTATCATCTGTAACATCTTCTAATGGTGTTTTTATACAAGTAACTGTTACTGTTAGTGTTGCTGTTTTATTAGCTGCTATTGTTTCACTTGATAATTCTTTTGTTACAGTAAAATGTTCTTTATTTGTCCATTCTGGTTCAGATACTTCTATGTTAGCAGATATATTAGCATCATTTTCATTTGATATTGTAAATGTAACTGATTGACTTTGTCCTGCTTGTGTTAATCCTACAAAATTAAATTCTGCTGTTCTTCCTGTAGTATCACTAGCTTTTATTCCTGCTGTACTTGAATTTGGATTATCTCCAGTTACTGAACCAGCTCCTGAGAATTTAACATCAAAGTTTGTTGCATCTGCTGTTGCTGTTACAGAACCTTCAACTTTTAATGTTTGTAATGTTATAGATGCATATGCTATACCTAATGATATCACAGCTATTACTATAGCTAATGCTATAAATGCTCTTTCTGTTTTCATATATTTCACCCCCTCTTTTACTAGACAATTTTTATATTATTTTATTGTCTACTTTTGATATGTAAAAAACATAGAACATTTCATAAATATGATTATATGTTTTACATAACTTGTTTTTTCGTGTGTCTCTCACACGTTGGTGAAAGCATTTTATTATAAAATTTATAAAAGGTCAATATTTGGAGGAAAAATATTTGAAAAAATATGAAAATAAAAATAATGTTATAGGAGATTTAGTCAAAAAATATCGAATTAACAAGAATTTATCCAAGTCTGAAGTTAGTAGACGTCTCCAGTTGCATGCTGTTTATATTGACAGAATTCAATTATATAGAATGGAAGAAGGTCAAATGATTATTAAAGATTTTGAGCTTATTGCTTTGTGCAAAGTTTTAAATATACCTTTTAGTGAATTAGAAAATATAATTGAATAATAATATAATTATTAAAAAATCCCCAATTTATCCACTTTTGTGAATAAATTGGGGACTTTTTATTATCCTATTTTCATGCTTAATTTTACCTTTTGTCTTTCTACATCTATCCCTATTACTTTAACCTTTACCACATCTCCTACTGACACTATATCTGATGGATTTTTTACATAGCTTTCGCTCATTTCTGATATGTGTACTAGTCCATCATGTTTTATTCCTATGTCTACAAATGCTCCGAAGTCTATTACATTTCTTACTGTTCCAGGTAATATCATTCCTTCTGTTAAATCCTCTATTTTTAAGACGTCTGTTCTTAAAATTGGTTTTGGCATTTCTTCTCTTGGATCTCTTCCTGGTTTTGATAGGTCATCTACAATATCTTTTAATGTTAATTCTCCAACTTCTAGTTCTTTTGCTGTTTTTTCTATATTGATATTGCTAAGTTTTCCTCTTATTTGTTCTAATTTTTCTTTATTTAACAAATCTTTTTTATCTAAGCCTATTTTATTTAGTAAGCTTTCTGCAACTGCATAACTTTCTGGGTGCACTCCTGTTGTTTCTAATGGATTTTTTCCTTCAAATATTCTTATAAATCCTGCGGATTGTTCAAATGCTGATTTTCCTAATTTAGGTACTTTTAGTAATTCTTTTCTTTCTTTTATTTTTCCATTTTCATCTCTATACATTACTATATTTTTTGCTATTGTTTTATTAATTCCAGATACATAAGATAATAGTGATGGTGTTGCTGTGTTTACATCCACTCCTACATTATTTACGGCATCTTCTACTACTCCTGTAAGATTTTCTGATAGTTTCTTCTGGTCTACATCATGTTGATATTGACCTACTCCTATTGCTTTAGGGTCTATTTTTACAAGTTCTGCAAGTGGGTCTTGTAATCTTCTTGCTATTGAAATTGCTCCCCTTATTGATACATTTATATCTGGATATTCTTCTGTTGCGAGTTTTGAAGCTGAGTATACAGAAGCTCCTGCTTCGCTAACTATAGTATAGTAAACCTTTTCTTTGATTTCATTTATCATTTCTGAAACAAACTTTTCAGATTCTCTTGAAGCTGTTCCATTTCCAATTGCTATCATATTTACTTTATGTTTAGCAATTAGGTTTTTTAATACTTTTTTAGCACCATCTACATCATTTTGTGGTTCTGTTGGATATACTGTTGCTATATCTAATACTTTACCTGTATCATCTATTACTGCAATTTTACAACCTGTTCTATATGCTGGGTCAAATCCCATAACTGTAATATTTTTTATAGGTGCTCCTAATAATAATTGTTTTGCATTTTTCCCAAAAACTTTTATTGCTTGTTCTTCTGCCTTTTCTGTTAAATCTGCTCTTATTTCTCTTTCTATTGATGGTTCTATTAGTCTTTTATAGCTATCTTCTATTGTTTCTTCCATAATTCCAGTAAACTGTGTTTCGCCTTTTATTATATTTTTTCTTAAATAGTTGTAAATTCTTTCATAAGGTTTTTCTACTGTTACTTTTAAGAACTCTTCTTTTTCTCCTCTATTAATTGCTAGTATTCTATGGCTTGGAATTTTTTTAATTTCTTCATCAAATTTATAGTACATTTCGTAATTTGATTTCTCATTTTTTGCGTTTTTTGTAACAATTTTGCCTTGAACATAGCATAATCTTTTAATTTCTTTTCTATAGTCTGCTACATCTGATATGTTTTCTGCAATTATATCTTTTGCTCCATTTATAGCATCTTCTACTGTTTCTACACCTTTTTCTTTATCTATAAATTCTGATGCAATTTCCTCAACTGGTCTCTTTTCTCTTTGAGCATATATGATATCTGCTAATGGTTCTAATCCTTTTGCTTTAGCTATTGTAGCTCTTGTTTTCTTCTTTTGTTTGTATGGTCTATATATATCTTCTACTTCTGCCATTGTAGTAGCTTGTTCTAATGCTTGAACTATTTCTTCCGTAAGCTTTCCTTGTTCTTCTATGATTCTTGTTACATCTGCTTTTCTTGTTTCTAAATTTCTTAAATATGTAAGCCTTTCACCCAAGTCTCTTAAAGTTTCGTCACTTAGACCTCCTGTTACTTCCTTTCTGTAACGTGCAATAAATGGAATTGTATTTCCTTCATCTATTAGATTTATTGTATTCTTAACTTGATTTTCCTTTACATTTAATTCTACTGCAATTGTTTTAATAATCTTGTCCATTATTTATGCCACCTTTCTTAAAATTCCACTTCTATATTATATCTAAAAAGTGAATAAATGCAAGTAAATTAGATCATTTTTTATAATTCGTAATTATTCAGCAGTGCACTTAAATAATATAGATTTTAACTTGCGGTCTCCAGACGCGGTTTATTAACACATATGCTCTAACTCATTACTACGATATCTACTACCGTAATAATAATTGCACGGCTACCGGCTACTCAAGGGGTCGACCTCGTTTGCAATCTATATTATTTAAGTGCACTACTAGATATTAGAAACAATTTATTGGCATTTTATTTTTTCAAACCTCTTATTTACCTCATTCCAATTTATCACATTCCATATTGCATTTATGTATTCTGCTCTATTTGCCTTATATTGCAAGAAATATGAATGTTCCCACATGTCTAATACTAGTAATGGTTTACATCCCCATAAGGTTAAATCTTGATGTTTTTCGCATTGTAATATTTCTAATTTTTTGAAGTTTGGAACCCATACTAATAAGCACCAACCAGATGCTTCAACTACTTTTGCTGCTTCATTAAATTGTGCTTTAAATTTATCATAACTTCCAAAATCTTTATTTATTTGGCTCATTAATGATACACTTGGGCTAGTTGGTATTGGTACACCTAAATTTAGAAAAAATAATTCATGTAATATTACACCTGACCCTTGAAAACTTAGCTCTTTTTCTAAGCATTTTATATTTTCATAATTGTTAGTTTTCCTAGCATTTTCTAGTTTTTCCTGAGTTTTATTTGTATTATTTACATAGTTTGTGTATAATGTTTCATAATGTATTTTTAAAGTTTCTTTGTCATAGTATGGTTCTAGTGCATTTAAAGGATATGGTAATTCTATTTTTTTTATCATATTCTCACCTCTTATATTCTTATTCCTTCTATATGTATTCCTCTAATTTTTTTATATGAGTATTCTTTTATATTTTTATTATCTGCATCATAAGTGTGTGTTGCTATTAATATTTCAGGTCTATTTTGTACTATTAACAAACTGTGTGCAAATCTTATTCCATCAAAACTCAATTGTATAATATCTCCTATTGCTAAATTTTGTACAGGTATTTCTTTTCCATAAGGTCCTGCATTTTTATTATTAATAATAAATTTATATAAAAATTCAACTCCACTCCATGCTGGTGCCTTATTATTTGCATTGATATAATACCACCCAATATCTTTAGTATAATTCATTACATGGCAACCTGCATATATGCATTGTGATATAAAATTTGTACAGTCTCCTCCTATATCACTGTAATCATAATATTGGGAATTTCTAGAATGTGCCCATTTATGTGCATATTCTACTGCTAATTTTCTATTATACTCTTTTATTTTCATACTATTATTTTATTCAATATTTATAAATTTTGAGCTATAAAATACAATAAAAAACGTCCACAATTTATCCACAAAAGTGGAAAAGTTGCAGACAATTATTAAAAAACACCAAAAGCTTTAATAATATAGATTTTAACTTGCGGTCTCCAGCCGCGGTATATTAACTACTATATTCTAATTAATTATTACGATAACTAGTATTGGAATATTAATTGCACGCCTCCGTCTACTCAAGGGTCGACCTCGTTTGCAATCTATATTATTAAAGCTTTTGGTAAATTTAAACAACTGTAAATTATCTAGTATTTATTTTCTAAATTTGTTTTTTATATTACTTAACTTATCATATAACCCTTTGCTAATATTAAAAATTGTATTCATTACTGGATTATATACAACATACATTTCATTTACGAATTCCATAAATGTTGGATTAAATCCTTTTTTAAATTTATATACTCCATATTGTGGGTCATTTTCATTTTTAAAACCTGATACCCCTCTAAAATCATACCAGTTACATTTATTTTCTAAAGCCCACTTTATCATTTCCCATTGTAACAAGTAATTTGGCATTAAGTTTCTATGTTTATTTGAACTTCCTCCATACAAGTACCATACTTTATCTCCATATAAAATTGGCAATACTGCTGCTATTGGCTCATTTTCATATTCTGCTATGATTAATTTTACATGGTTTGGAGACATTTCATCATATATTTTTTGGAAGTATTCCAAAGGTCTTATGAAAAAATCATCTCTACTGCCTGTTGTTTTCATTATGTTATAGAATATTTCTAAATCTTCTCTATTTCCTGTTCTTATTTGTACTCCTTTTTTGGTTGCTAATCTTATATTGTATCTTGTTTTTGATTCAAATGATTTTAATAGTTCTTCTTCTGTTTTATCTTTTAAGTCTAATCTAAATACATATTTAGGTTGTATTACTTGGTTAATGTTTTTTATATTGTTTTTAGTTTTATATCCTAGTTCTTTTATTATGTTCTTAAATTCTTCATCTTCCTGAAGAATATCTGGATCCAGTCTGAATATAAATGCTTTGTATTTTTTTGCAACTTCTTTTGCTTTTTCTGTTAGTTCTTTTAAAGTTTCCTTATCATGTACATCACAAACAAAACCTCTTGGCGCATACATTATATATCTATTTATAATAGGTACTTTTCTAAGTAAAATGCTCATTGTACCTTTAATTTTATTATCTTTATCTCTTATAATAACAAATTCATTTTTCCAATCTGTCTTTACTTTTGCCCATTCTGGTGATTGCATAAAATTTGATTTTGGATGATTTTGTAAAAACTCTTTTAATTCTTTTTCTGTATTCATTTCAATATCCTTTCTCTTAATTCTCTATTTGTTTTAACATATCATATAACTTATGAATTGGCAATCCCACTACTGTAAAATAATTCCCATTTATTTTCTCAATATGAACTCCAAATTCACTTTGTACTGCATATGCTCCTGCTTTATCATATGGTTGGTCTTTATCTATCCAAGTTTCAATTTCTTGTCTTGTCATTTTCTTAAAGTATACTTCTGCTATATCATAGTCTACTTGTTCTTTATATTCTGACCCTTTTTGTGATAGTACACATATACTTGTTATTACTCTGTGTTTACTATTGCTCAAATCTTCCAACATTTCCATGGCTTCTTTTCTATCCTTTGGCTTACCATATATCTTTTCATCTTTTAATACCATTGTATCTGATCCTATAACTACTCTATCTCCGCTTGTTTCATCAAATATTGATTTTGCTTTTATATATGCTAATCTTTTTGATTGCTCTTCTATGCTTAATCCTTCTTCAAATGTTTCATCACTATTGCTAACTTTTACCTCAAATTGTAATTTCATCATTTCTAATAGTTCTTTTCTTCTTGCTGAACCTGATGCTAGAATAATTTTCATTCTATCACTTCCTCGTTTGATATTATATCATAAACTTAAAAAAAATAAACCTCCATAATGAAACTTTCTTGTTTAATATGGAAGGTTTATTAATCTATAACTATATTCCAGTTCTTGGTAATGCTACTTTATTTTGTTCTACTTTTATATCTGTATTATTTTGCTTTATTTCTATATCGTTTTGTTCTACATCGATATTTGTGCTATTTTGGTTCACTTCTATATCATTTTGTTCTATATCGATATTTGTGCTGTTTTGATTTACTTCTATATCGTTCTGTTCTATATCCATATCTGAATGGTTTTGCTCGACTTTTATGCTATTTTTTTCTGTATCAATTTCTGTTTTCCTTTGTTCTATATCTATCTCCGTCTTACTTTGTCCTACTTCAATTTCTGTGTTTGTATGTTCTATTTTTTCTATATCTTCGCTATGTAAGTTGTTTACAGTTATTTTTACTTCTTCATTTAATTGTAAATCTACTTTTATTAACTTATCATATACTTGATATCCTTCTAATGTTTCTAATTCTTTTACATAGTATTTTCCAGGTAATAAGTTTCCTATTATTACTGTTCCGTTTGAATCAGTAGTTAAATCTGAATATAACACTTCTTTGTTTTCATCTAATAGTTGAAATTTTACTCCCTGTAATAGTTCTTTTGTTGTTTGATTTTGCTTTAATATTGTTATTGTTGTATCATTTTCAAAATAGTATTCAGTTTTACTTCCTGTACCGCCTTCGTAAATGCTTCCTGTTAATGCAACATTTTGTAGATTGCTAGATGGAGATTTTCCAAAATATACTGGTTTTGTCGCAACTTCTCCATCTACATTTATTTCAAAACTTCCATCTTTTTCTATATTCTTTACAGGTATAAGTATTTTAAATTTTTCATTGCTATTGAACTCAGTTTTTTCTATATTATTAGTATCTGTAACTTTCATGCCTTCTACTAAATTTCCTGATAATTTTATACTATAGTCTTTTATAGGCGCTGATGCTGTTACTGTAAACTCTTTTGATACATACATATTATCTCTTTCGTCTATTGTCCACATTGAATTATCTGCTTTTATTGTTAATGTTGAACTTTGTTTTACTTCTGTTCCAGTTCTGGCGGCATTTACAATTTGCTTCATAGCTCTTAATGTTCTTTCTCCCGCTTCTCCTCCTAATGCTCCATAAGAATTGGGATCTCTATCATATACTGCACAATATATAGCTTGTCTTGTTGCAAGATATGCTTCTTCCTTTGTTTTACACCCTAATTCTTCTGGTGTTTTATATGGATATCCATTTACAGCTGTTCTCCATATTTCCATATCTGTTATTAAACTGTCTGTATTTACTGAGTATGAGAAATTTTCTGTCGCTCCATCTAATTCTAGGTTTAAGCAATATGCTGGATATTCCACTCCGTCTTTTTCATGTACTATGTATATACAGGTTAAGTCTACTCCATTTCTTATTAATAAATTTCCATATCTATGTGTTGCATATAATTTTGCAGTATTCCCAGTTGCAATGCTTGATTTTGGTAAAATAATACTTCCTATTAGTACTATCAACATAAGTATTATTGCTAATTTGCTTTTAGTTCTTTTCATTTATATACCTCTTTCTTTAATTAATATTTCATTCTTTTTCTAGTGCTTGTACACAGAGTCTTTTGCTTGGCTGATTACTTACACATGTAATTAGTGTAATTTTATTTTCTTCTGTTTCTTGTAGATATGACCAATCTGTTTCTTCTATAATTGTTGATAATGTAACTTTATATGTTTTTTCTCCATATGGTGTTTTATATATTATTTCATCTCCTGTTTCTAAATCTTTAACTTTTTCAAAATAATTTATTGGATATCCGCCTATTATGAGCTGCTAGTCCTATATTTCCCTTCCATAGGCTTGTATTTTCAAAATGTCCTACATATTCTCTCATAACTTCTTGTGTTGTTCCTTCAGCAATTGGAGCTAATAATCCTATTGATGGTATTTCTACTTGCCAGATTTCTTCATGCAAATTGTAATTTGTTCTTAACAGTTCTTCTATTTGTTCATCTAAATCAATTGCTACTATTTTTTCTTGAACTGTATATGTTTCTTCATAATAATCTTCTTGTGTTTTATTAATACTATCTTGTAAGCTCTCATATGCTAAATTTGCTCCACTGAATATAAAAACAGCTAATATTAGAGTTATAAGGCTTACAGTTAACTTAGTATAATTTGTTATACACCTCACCCCTTTTTTATATTAAATTTTTGTTTTCTTTTTTGGATTTTTGGAATAAAAGAACTCTATTCCTTTCCTAGAAATTATTTTGAATTTGCTTTCGCAATTAAAGATGAATTTATTATAATATAGTTTTTTTAATTTGTAAAGAATTTTTCATCGACAAATGTCGACAAAAAAAGACAGTTATCTTTCATTAACTGTCTTCTTTATCTTACTATTACTTCTTCATTTTCTTGCACTTGCTCAGTTTCTTGGCTATGCACTTCTGCATATTCTTGTGCTACCGCATTTGTTTTTTCTGTATATTCTGGATTATATAGCTCTCTTCTTAGATTTCTACTTTCTTTTACTATTCCTGGATTTAATGCTTTTACTTCAGTTTCTTTGTTTCTATTTTGTAATAACGATTGCACCACAAAATATCCTCTATCTAAAGGTCCCATTTTCAAGTCTACTCTTTTTGTTCCTTTGAATATATTTTGAGTTTGTTTTGCTTGATTATAAATCTGCATTTGTTTAGATTTTCTTAAATTTTCGTCTGGTATCTGTTCAAAGCTATTTTTTAATTCTTTTAAATCATATGTTATTTGTGGTATGCTCTCTGGTATATCTACTTTCTGTTTTGAATTACTCAATCTTCTAGTTGTTTCTAAATAATCTACCAGTTGTTCGTGGCTTCCTGCTAATGCTCTTACTATATTCATATCTACTGGGTAAAATTTTACATCACTTAGATTATATTTTTCTAGCAAATCTTTTATTTCATTTTCTTGTGGTTCTAAACTTATCTGAGTTACATTGTTTACTCCATTTGTTACTGAAATTACATCTATACCACTTGCACTAATTACTATTTCTTTAACGTTATTCTCCATTTTTACTCCTATCTTTCAAATGCTCTTTTGTAACATAGTCTCTCTAAATATTAGTTTAGCACAAGCAAAAATTTTTTTCAATGTTTTTTTATAATTTTGTTGACATTTCTTTTCTTTATTTATATATTAGTAATTAGTAGAAATATTTTTAAGAAAGGACGGCGATTTTATGAAGTCTGATATCGAAATCGCACAATCTGTACATATGAAAAATATTCTTGAAATTACAAAAGAACTTGGAATAGATGATAAATATATCGAACAATATGGTAAATATAAGGCTAAAATAGATTTATCTTTACTTGATAATCTTTCAAATACAGATTGCAAACTTATCTTAGTTACAGCTATCAATCCTACTCCTGCTGGAGAGGGAAAAACTACTACTACTATTGGTCTTGCTGATGCACTAAAAAAACTTAACAAGAATGTTGTTGTTGCTCTAAGAGAGCCTTCTCTTGGACCTGTTTTCGGTGTAAAAGGTGGTGCTGCTGGTGGTGGTTATGCACAAGTAGTTCCTATGGAAGATATAAATTTACATTTTACTGGAGATTTTCATGCAATAGGTAGCGCAAATAATTTATTAGCTGCTATGATTGATAACCATATTTATCAAGGGAATAGTTTAAATATTGACCCTAATAAAATAACTTGGAAGCGCTGTGTTGATATGAATGATAGACAACTTCGCTTTATTAAAGATGGTTTAGGTGGAGAAAAAAATGGTGTTCCTAGAAACGATGGATATGATATTACTGTCGCTTCTGAAGTTATGGCTGTTTTTTGTCTTGCTTCTTCTATTAGTGATTTAAAACATAAACTTTCTAAATTAATTGTAGGATATACCTATGATGATAAACCTGTAACTGCTGGAGATTTAAAAGCAGAAGGCGCTATGACTGCTCTTTTAAAAGATGCTTTAAAACCTAATATTGTTCAAACATTAGAGGGTACTCCTGCTTTTGTTCATGGTGGGCCTTTCGCAAATATTGCTCATGGTTGTAATTCTGTTATTGCTACAAAAATGGCTATGAAGCTTGGAGATTATACCATAACAGAAGCTGGTTTTGGTGCAGACTTAGGAGCTGAAAAATTTTTAGATATTAAATGTAAATTGGCAGGTTTAAAACCTGATGCTGTAGTAATTGTTGCTACTATAAGAGCTTTAAAAATGCATGGCGGTATGGATAAAGATGATTTAAACAATGAAGATTTATCAGCCCTTGAAAAAGGTCTTCCTAATTTAATTAGGCATATCTCTAACATAAAAAATGTGTATAAACTTCCTGTGGTAGTTGCGATTAATAAATTCCCTGCTGACTCTGATGCAGAAATAAATCTTGTAATAAGTAAATGTAAAGAACTAGGTGTAAATGTTTCTTTATCTACTGTTTGGGCCGATGGTGGTTTAGGAGGAATTGATTTAGCAAATGAAGTAATTAGAATTTGCGATGAAGAAGAAAATAATTTTGAATTTTCTTATGATATAAATGATACTATTGAAAATAAAATCAATTCAATTGTGCAAAAAGTATATGGCGGAGCAGGAACTATTTTTACTGATGAAGTAAAAGAACAAATAGCACGTTTAAATTCTTTAGGATTTAGTAACTTGCCTATTTGTATAGCTAAAACTCAATACAGTTTTTCTGATGATATGACTAAGCTTGGTGCTCCAAAAGATTTTTCAATAACTGTTAGAGATGTAAAAGTTTCTGCTGGTGCTGGTTTTATTGTAGTTTTAACAGGCGCAATAATGACAATGCCTGGTCTTCCAAAAAAACCAGCAGCTGAAAAAATAGATGTAGATGATTCTGGAAAAATCACAGGTTTATTTTAAAATTAAAATCATGAGCTTAGATTAATCTCTAAACTCATGATTTTACTACTTATTCTAGAAAATAATTCATTATACCAACATATATTCCCCATGCTAATTTATCTTGATATTCACTTGTCTGTAATAATTCTTTTTCTTCTTGATTTGATAAAAATCCACATTCAACTATTGCAGTTGGTATTTCTATATGTTCTATTATATATACATTTTCTATTTTTAAGCTTTCTCTTTTGTTTTCTTTTTGTATACTTTCATTTAAGCCTTTTTGTAAACTTTGTGCTAACCTTTTACTGTTTTCATTGCCATCTTTAAAAAATGTTTGCCATCCCCAATATTGTTCTTGTGGTATTTTATTTAGATGTATTGAAACAAATATATCTGCTTCAGATTCATTTCCAATTTTTACTCTATTTTTTAAATCTGATACTTTTTTTTGTCTTAAAGTTGTTTTATCTAAATCATATATTCCATTTTCATCTGAGCGAGTCAATATTACATTTGCTCCTGCTTGTTCTAATAAGCTTTGAACTTTAAGAGTTATTTTTAAATTTATATCAGCTTCTACTACTCCGTCTTCTGTAGTTGCTCCTCCATCTTCTCCGTCCGTGTCCTGCATCTAAAATAATAGTCTTCTCGTTTACAGGAAGCGCCACTGTTGCTACAGTACTAGATTCATTAATCATCCTATCTTTTATCTCAAATCCTAATGTTAATAGTAGTAAACATCCTAATATAGTGTACACATATCCCTTTCGTAATATAAACATATTAAAATCCCCCATATTGATTATATGAGAGATTTTTACTTTTAATAACTTCCACTTTGTCTTCTATCTATTGCATAACAACTACCTTTATATTTTTTAGCAACATGTTTTACTTGTGCCCCAACTTCCCCAATTTCTAGTATGTTTGAAAATCTTCCTTCATCTGCAACAACTATTCCTATTGATATAGAAGTTAATGGGAAATGCTCCATTTTTCCTTTTCTATTTTGAATTTTTAGATATCCTCTATCTACATCTTGTTCAGTAAAAAAGTGTGTTACATTTTTGTCAAATTCAGAAATTATTCTTTGGCAAGTTTTTTCATAATCTACATTTTGACTTATTATCATTACAAAGTCGTCTCCACCTATATGCCCAACAAAAGTATCTGCTCTTCCTGGATTACTAACATTATTTAATATAGTCTTTGCAGTAAATTTTATTATTTCATCACCTTTAAGAAATCCATATACATCATTATATGATTTAAAATTATCCAAATCTATATATAAAACTGTAAATTTTTCTTTTCTGTATAATCTTTTCTTAAGCTCTGTTTGTATTTGTACATTACCTGGTAATCCTGTTAATGGACTAATTGTTCTATTTACTGATAATAATCTAAATATATTTCGTATTCTATAATATAAGTACTCTATACCCATTGATTTTGCAATATAGTATTCTACATAGTTTTTCGCAAGGTTCATTTTAAACTCTTTATCTTCTTTAGAAGATAAAACTATTATAGGTATGATATCACTATCTTCTGCTTCCCTTATTTTATTGCATAATGATACTGTATCCTCTTCTATATTATCCTCATTTATTATTATTAATTGTGGTATATTTTTAAATATCAACTGTATTTCATCTATAGATATTTTTTTAAATTTTAGATTATTTTGCTCTTTAAATAGCTCTTTTAATTCTTCTGTTAATTGCTCTTCTGAATCAATAACATATATTTCTTGAAACATAGATTTCTCCTTTTGATTATTATTGTATTTCTATTTCATCTTTATATTCATTTACACTTCTTTCATCTTCTAAACTGTATGCTGTAATTTGTATTGTTGTTTTTCCTGGCAATAAAGGAAGGCTAGTTTTTAATTCTTGCTTACTTTCTTCATATTGCGGGTTATTTTCATCATATATAAGTTCTGCATCATTTACCTTAAATATTACCTTTTTAAATCCCATATCATGTCTTACTGACATATATAATATATTGTCTTGTATATATGTTTCTATTTCTGGTATAAGTACTCCCTTCATTGGTTCTTGCTTCTCTAGCTTATTCCCTTCACTATCTGTTGCAATAATCTTTATTGTATTTATTCCACGCTTTGCCTCTATTGTTTCTTTAATCTCTTTTCGTCCATTTCCTTCTATTATAACTTCTTCTTCATTCTCCCATTGATAAGTTATTTGATCTAATCCTTTTCCATCTATTACTGTAATTGTTATAAGATTTGTTCCAACTGTTTGTTCTAATTTGATTTCTTCTTTATAAAATACTTCTGTTAATTCATTCTCACTATTATCTGCTCCCACAGCCTTTACATATAAAGTATTTTCATATCCATCTGGAATAGATATTCCTTTTTCCCAAAATGTGGTATTCATATTTATTTCTTCTAAATCTCCATTATTCCATGAATATGATATTTTACTTATACCTTCATCATAGTCTATTCTTATTTTGCATTGTTGTTCTATTTCTTCTATTTTTATTGCTGGCTTATTTAACTTGGCCATTGATGAATTTTCTTCTTTTTCTTTCAATCTTCCATAAAATTTTGCTCCTAATATTACCAAAGCAAATACTATAATTAAAACAGAAAAAACTATGATTACTTTTTTCATATCTAATAATTCAGCAGTCTTCTTTCTTTTTTGTTTGTTATTATTTTCATTAAACAAAATTTGATTCATATTTTTATCTTCCTTTTATAATATCGTTCAAATTATATCATAAAAAAAATGTATTTGTAAACATTTTTTTATTTATTTATTCACATATTTAGGGTGATTATTCATATATTAAATTATATAAATATTATATCAATATGGAAAGGATGATTTATTGATGAATAATAACAATATAGATATGTCTAAACTATTAAATGCTTTGTCTAAAATGGATAAAAAAGAATTAGAAGCTGGAATTGCTAAAGCAAATAAAATTCTTAATAATAGTAATACTGGAGATATTTTGGATAAGATAAAAAAATCATCTAATTAAATGATTTTATTTATAATTTTGTATGAGGAGTTTATATTGTGAACGAGGATTTATCTAATATTTTTGAAAAACTTAATATAAATAAAGATAGCATTTCTCCAGATATGATTAATAACATTATGGGTATGCTTAATAATGACAACTCTAATACTAGTTCTTCTAGTAGTGCAAATTCTGACATTGATATTGATACTATCTTAAAAATGAAATCTCTATTTGAAAAAATGAACAATTCTAATGACCCTCGTTCTAATTTACTGCAATCTTTAAGACCTTATTTAAAAGAAAGTAGACAAAGCAAATTGGATCAGTACATACAGATGAGTAAGATTCTACAAATCTTACCTCTTATTAATGGTGATAATAATGCAAATAAATGATTTTTTATTTAATATTTTAAATGGCTCAAACTCAGATTTTATTGAGTTATTTGGCTATAAATTTAGCTCTGATGATCTACTGCTAATAGCACTACTTTTTTGTTTATACAAAGAAAATATAAATGATCAATTTTTATTTTTTGTTCTACTTTTACTTTTATTTTCTTAATTATTCTAATATTATTTTTTCATCTTCCACATATGCAATTTGTTTTGATATTTCTATATCTTCCTTCTCTATTTCTTTTAAAATATTTGCTATTCTTAATTGTGGACATTCTATTTTATGGCTTGCAATTATTGCCTTTTTATTTCCTTTTGCACCAGCATGAGCTAATCCTCTTAATACTCCTAATACTACAATATTTTCTCCTGCAATTACTTCTGAGCCACTATTAACATCTCCTAAAATTACTAAACTACCTTCAGATTCAATTCTTTGACCTGATCTAAGTCCACCTTTTATAAAAGTTGTTTCTGATTTTTCAACATTTTGTTCAAAAGTCTTTTTTATTCCATATAGACCTAATTCATTAACGTTTTCAAAATTAACCTCTACATTTATTTCTTTTTTTATTATATCTTTTATTTCTTCCATTTCTCTATCTTTCAAAAATTTTCCTGTTACTTTTATCGGATTCTTAGCTTCTTTATACAACTTTTTTAAAACAGGTAATTTCTTATCTAATGTTTCTAATATACTTTCATAATTTGACTCGTCATTAATTTTAATTATTATCTCATTTTTTTTCATATTTACTAGTAAAACACTTTTCATTTTCATTCTCCTCTTCTACTTAATTACTATTGATATATGGTAATGCAGTTTTATCTTCTTCTAAATTTTCATTTAGTCCAAAATATGCTTCCATAATTTCTTTTGTTACTTCTGCACTATAATATCCATGTGCTCCATTTTCTACAAATACAACAACTGCTATTTCTGGATTATCATATGGTGCAAACCCTACGAACCAAGCATTCGTTTTATCTCCTGCTTCAGCTGATCCTGTTTTTCCTCCTATCTTTATATCAAAATCTCTAAATATTGAATAGGCAGTTCCTCCTTCTTCTGTAACTGATTGCATACCTTCTAATATTGCATCTAAATTTTCTTGTTTTATATTTAAGTCCTGTAAATTTTCTTGTTTTAATCCTAACCTTTTATTAATAAAGTTTTCAAGTTCTGTTTTATCTACTGTAGTACCATTATTTTTTATAATGTCTTTTATTATTGTTATATCAACTTGTTTTCCCCCATTTGTTAACATTGCAATATATCTTGCCATTTGTAATGGGGTAAAATTATTTTCAGCTTGACCTATAACAGCAGATAATGTATTTCCATAATACCAGGTTTGTCCTAGTCTATTATATAATGTCTTGCCTGCTAAAGTCCCAGATACTTCTCCTGGTAATTCTATATTTGTTTTTTTACCTAGGCCAAAATAAGTCGCATATTGTTCTATTGTATCTATTCCAATTCTTGTGCCTACTTCATAAAAGTAACAGTTACATGATTTCTGTATTGCTTGTGATACATTTAAGTTACCATGCCCTGTTCCATATGTTGTGTAATGCCAACATCTTGGATTATACCCTCCAGAATAAATTCCTGTACAATTTATCAATTCATTTTTTGTAATTTTATTTGTCTCTAATCCTGCAATAGCTGGCACCATTTTAAAAATTGAACCTGGAGCATATGCACTTTGCATTGTTCTATTTAGCAATGCGCTTTTACCTTCCTCAGTATATTCATTCCATTTGTCTACCGATATTCCATCAACAAATAGTTGTGGCTCATAATCAGGATAACTAACTAATGCTATTATCTCTCCTGTTTTTACATTTACAACAACTGCAGATCCTGTATCTACTTCTCTTTTTTCTCCAAATTCACCATTATTTATTTTTTCTATATTATTTTTTAATGATTCTTCCGCTACTTGTTGTACTTTTGCATCTATTGTCAATACTACATCTGAGCCTTTTACTGCTTCTTGTATTATATATTCTCCTGTTGTTGTTCCATCAATTGACATATCAGTTTGCTTTATTCCATCTGTACCTTTTAAATATTTCTCACATACATATTCTATACCAGTCTTTCCAATGTAGTCATCTAATGAATATCCTGTATTATTTTTATATTCCTCACTATTTATATTTCCAACATATCCTATAGTATGTGATGCTAAACTCCCATAATAGTAGTTTCTAATTGGTTCATAACCAATGGAGATTCCTGGAAATCTGCCATTCATTTCTTCAAACTGCGCTACACTCTCTTGACTAATATTGTCTGATATTTCGTAGCCTCTCATACTACTATATCCATTTTTTTCTATACCATATCTTATTGATATTATTTTTCTAGCATCTTCTATTGAATAATTATTTAGTTCATATTTATTTATATATTCATTTAATGCTTCCTCTGCTGTTAAATTTGTTTCTAATTCATTTGTTTCTAACCAGTTTTGAATTTTATCATTATTATAAGTATATGAAATTGGATTTAGGTTTATTGGGAATTCATCTTTATATGAATCTCCATTATTTTCTAAAACTTTTATTGTATCAAGTATTGTTCTATTTAAATCGCTATTTTCTATTTTACTCCTATATATTTTTAAGGAATATCTAATTTTAGTACCAGCCAACAAATTCCCATTACAGTCTAATATATTTCCTCTTGCTGCTTTTATTACGGTTTCTCTAGTTAACCTAGAGTTTGCTGTTTCTAGGTATTCTTCTCCATGCACTATTTGCAGGTTAAATAATTGAATTACCAAAATTATACCTATAATATAAACTAGTATTGTTAAAATATTGTACCTAACATTTTTTTTGTCTAAATTAGCCAAATTAACCTCCTTTAATAGTATTTAATTAAAGATTTATTCTCTGTAAATATTTCTTCTGTTTTATTCCCTAACTTTTGTATTAAAGGATATAAAATTATAACTAAAATTGCATTATATATTGCTTCTATTATAATTATATACATAAATTCTGAAAATATAGGAACTGCTTCTAATAAAATTATTTGCAATGTATAATTTATAATTTCGCATAGTATTGTTACTACCATTGCCATAAACATAGAAGTTATTCTGCTTTCTTTTGAAAAGCTTTTGTCTAAAATACCACCTATCATTCCAGATATTCCTAAAGCTATGCCATTTAACCCTATTCTTTTTCCTATAAATAGATCTAGTATAATTCCGAATATTACACCAATAGCAAATCCGTAATTTTTGCCTAAATATAACCCTATAAATAAAGTAAAAATTATAAATAAATTTGGCTTAATTCCTGCTATATTGTACCAACTAAAGAAATTAGCTTGTAAAAAATATATTAACAAGAAAGCCATAAAGAATAGTATAATAACAAATGCTTTTTTCATTTTTTCTCCTTTTTCCAGTCATTATTATATCAGCATTTTTAAACTTTTTCAAGGTTTTACTTAAAAGTGACATTTCTAATAGAGATACTCTTCAGTCCAAACTTAAATAATATAGATTGTAAATGAGGTCGACCCTTGAGTAGCCGGAGGCGCGCAATAAGAAATAAGCTAGGTTTCCCTAGCTTATTTGTTATATATCTTTATATTTTATATTTCCAATAACTGCCACTACAACTATTATGCTAATTATAGCTATCGGCATTATAATTTCCTCTACTCCAGTATTTGCTATATTACCATCTTTTACTGTATTATCTTTCTCTACTGTTATATTTTGTACCGTTCCACTATTATTTGTATTATTGTTGTTTGTATTGCCTGAGGAATTGTTATTAGTTTGACCATTATTCTGACTATTATTCTGATTATTGTTTTGATTATTATTTTGATTATTTGTTTGATTGCTATTGTTGTTATTTCCTTGATTATCAGGTTGTTTAGCATTTACTGTTATATTAATATATGTTGTTTTTGTTATTCCATTTTCTACATATGATATTGTTATTTTATCATTATTTGTTGTTAATTCCCCTGTTGGACCGTATTCATAATTTGTTACAACTTTGCTGGTTCCATCACTATATGTTGCTGTTACTACCATTCCTGTTTTATCAAACTTTTCTCCTTCTGTATATGTTGTTTTGTTTGGTCTTGTTGTTATTCCTATACTTTGTACTGTTTTTTCTACTGTTTGTTTTGCTTTTACTATTATTCCTATTTCTGCTGTTTTATCTTGATATGTTATTGTTACTTTTGTATCTGATGTTGTTAATTCTCCTTCTGGGCTATGTGTATAATCTGTTACTACTCCCCTGCTTCCATCGCTGTATTTTGCTGTTACTATTAAGCCTGTTTTGTCGAATTTTTCTCCTTCTGTATATTCTGTTCTTACTGCATTTGTAATTAATTCTATACTTTGTAATGTTTTTTCTGGTACTGCTTGTTTTGCTTTTACTGTTATCTCAATATATGCAGTTTTTGTAATTCCATCCTCTGTATATGATATTGTTATTTTATTATTCTCTGTTGTTAGTTCTGTTATTGGAAAACTAGAATAATTAGTTTTATCTATAATTTTTTCTGTTCCATCACTATATTTTGCTGTTACTATTAAGCCTGTTATATCAATTTTTTCTCCTTCTGTGTATTCTTTTCTTACTGCATTTGTATTTAATTCTATCTCTGATAAGGTTGGATTTTGAACTACTGGTTTTGCTTTTACTGTTATTATTATTTCTGCTGTTTTTCCTTGATATGTTATTGTTACTTTTGTATCAGATGTTGTTAGTTCTCCTTTTGGACTATATTCATAATCTGTTACTTCTGCACTAGTTCCATCATTATATTTTGCTGTTACTACTAATCCTGTTTTATCAAATTTTTCTCCTTCTGTGTATTCTGTTTTTACTCCATTTGTTGTTAACTCTATACTTTCTAATACTTTTTCTGATGTTTCATGATATATACACTCTGAGCTTGTACATCCAAAACAGTATATTTCGTCACAATTTTCACTACCACAAATACATTCTTGCATATTATTGAAATTTACAAATCCATTTCCATAATATACATCTTTTCCTGCATCACCTAAGTCTTCTGCATAATATTCTAAAATTTCATAAACTTCATCATTTGTAAAATTATTATTGTAAGATAAAATATTTGAAATAGCCGAGGTCATATATGCTGTTGCCTGTGAAGTTCCTCCCCCTATTGCCCAACCAGAGCTAAAAATACTTGTTGGCGCTATTAAAACAAGAGACTCTCCAGGTGTTACAAAATCAACAGCACTTCCATAATTAGAGAATGTAGTAACAGTTAAATCATTATTACTTGGTTTATAATATTCTGTAATTTCATTTAATATTTGACCGATTTTCATCTAACTCTATTAATCCATTTTTTACTGCTCCTACTGCAATTACATCTGGGATTTCTGCTGGATAACTTTCAAATCCTATAGGATCCATATTATCTGCAATATAATCTTCTCCTCCATTTCCTGTTGCTGCCACAACAATAATTCCTGCATCTATAGCTTTTTGAATTGCTTCTTCTAAAGCTGTATAGTTTGCATTCCCTGAATTGTCTTCTGTTCCTAAACTCATATTTATGATATCAACATTTTGTTCAATTGCATAGTTAATCCCCTTTATAAGTATAGCCATTGTTGTGGTTATCTCTGTATCAAAAACTTTTACTGGTATTATTTCTATGTTTTTTGGAGCTCCATCTAATATAGCTCCTGTCATCATCGTGCCGTGTCCTTTGATATTTACATCTGTAATATCTGTTCCGTTGTCAATAGCATTATATCTTTTCTCTGATATTGCATCTGCATATAATTGGGTTATTACGTCATGTTCTACATCTAATCCTGAATCTATAACAGCTATTTTAACAGTTTCTACAGAGCTTTTTAAATCAATATTTTGTTGTAATATATCTAACCCCATAGCTGTGGCGCCCCAAGAAAATGGTACCAGATCTCCATTATTATTTTCATACGCAATTATTCTTTCTGTTATACTATTCATCTTATACTCTTTATTTGGATTTACATATTCGATGTCTTTTCTCTTTTTTAATTTCTCATATGCGTTTTTAGTTGCTTCTTCTGTTTCATATTCTAGGACATACATGTTTTCCATTAATTCTTCTACATATATTGCATCATATGTATCACCAATTTCATTTTCTGTTTTTAATATTAATGATTTAGTTTTAAAGCTAATATTTTCGGTTTCTATATTTTCTTCTTTTTTATCTCTATTATTATTTACTACAAATACTATTCCTATTGCAACAATAGCTATTATTAATAATATAATTATAGATATTAAAATTCTTTTCTTTTTTCTTCTTATCATTCTATAAAACTCCTTTGTATACATATATTTACTCATATTTATTATGCTATATATTTTTCATATAGTCAATTCCATATCCCTTTATGTTTTGCATTCTTTGCTGTTTTTTAGCCTTTTTCGGCTTTTTTTACATTTTTATGACATTTTTAAGCTATTGTAATATTTTTGTAATATAAATTTAATGTAATTGTAATATTTTTTCACTTGTTTTGTTGTATAATAATTGTGAACAAATGAATTTTAAAAAGGAGCTACCAATGAGTATAGATTATTTATTGAAAAAGGAAGGAATTAGTAATATTAAAGAATTTGATAGTAATCAAATTAAAACTATTGCAAAAGATATTGCTATTAAATTATGTTTGGCTTTTCCTGAACATGATTTAGATAGACAAGCTCTTTATAATTCTTTTTGCTCTTTAAATATGTATACAGCTTCAATGCCTGCGGATAGCAGTGGTGCAAAATATTTATCTTATGCAAACTCTATATATATAAATGAAAATTTGGAATTCTCATCAATTCCTGAAGTTGCTATGCATGAATGTATTCATTTTATACAAGAAAAAAGATTGTTTAATAAAGATAAATTTGTAGGTTTAACATCTTATACAACTGGATTGGCATTAAATGAAGCATCTGTACAACTTATGGCTTCAGAAGCTAATATGTCTGATTTAACAGAGGAAAAATATTTTGATATTTCAATTAATACAATTAGTCCTAACTATTATCCTCTTGAGTGTACTCTTGTTTATGAACTTTCTTATTTTACAGGCACTTATCCTTTATATCATAGTACTTTAAATAGTAATGATGTATTTAAAAATACATTTATAGCTAAATTTAATAAACGAATATATAATCGTATTGCCAGACAATTGGATAAATTATTACATTTAGAAAATGAACTTTCTTGTTATATCAGTGAATTAGAACATACAGAAAAGGTTAATGATATAAAAGAATTAAATGATATTATTACAAATCAAAAAAAGAGTATAACTAAGTTATTTTTTAATATCCAAAATTTTATTATACGAAATTGTTTCTTTTGTGAATTTAATAATATTCGCAATTTAGATGATTTACAGAGTTTTAAACATAAATTATATAATTTTAAAAATATTATAGGAACTTGTAAAGGCTATACATTTTATAATGATTTCTATTGTGATTTAATGAATGCCTTAGAAAATAAAAAAGAAGAAATTATTAAATATGGCGAAATTAGTCTGTTCAAAGAAGAATGTACTGCATTAACAATTACAGAGCAGACTAAAGATATATTTTATTTTGTTAATATATTTATTAAGAAAATTAAAAAATTATTTAGATTCAATAAAGGTACAATCAATGATTACAATAATTAATATTAAAAGGCCAAAGTATAAAACACTTTGGCCTTATTGATTTTTATAAATTTTCTTTTTATAATTTTGTAATTATTAAATCTATCTCACTTGTATAATTATTATTTCCATAACAATAAACAATATATATAATATTTTCTTCTGTTACGTAGAACTCTGTGGAATTCTCTAATTTATATACCTCGCTTTCAGCATCTCTTCTATACACATTAAATCCTTGCTCTATTATTGTCTCTTCTCTCTTTATTTCTTTTTCTATTCTTTCATTTATCTTTGTTTGAATCTTTTCCATACTTTCCTTTGGAATTAACTCTGTTATTTCAACTTTTCTGTTTTCCTCTAAATCATAATTATATGTTTTTATTATTGTCCTTTGAGGTTTTTCTCCATCTTTTAATACACATTTTATTGCTAAAGATAGGATGTTGTCATTTATCGCTGTACAATAATCTAGGTTATATATTGTATATACTTTGCTTTCTTGTCCTATCTCAAGTAATTTCTTTATAAAAATTTCTTGTATTTCGTTATTTATCTGTTGCGCATTTTCATTATCTAAAATAACTTCTGGAATATGAGCATTTATTAAATATTTTCCTGATTTCTCATCTGTTATATGAAATTGAGTTTTTATATAATCATTTTCTTCATTATTAAACATTACATCAAATTGTTCTTCTAATTTTTCTTCATCAATACTCTCTTCTTCTATTATTTGTGTTTTATTTCTAGACCTTAATAA